>CAMIVJ010000008.1 GCA_946401765.1 uncultured bacterium
ATCGCAACGTCGTCACCGATCCTGCCAACTGGCAGTGCTTCGACGCGGGCGGCAATGTGATCGCGGGCGCGATTCCTGATGCCTCCGTCACCGCGGTGAGCGTGACCGGCGAGACGAAGTTCAACTTCCCCGCTGGACAGCAGGTGATATGGAATTCTCTTTCCATGAGCGGAACGGTGACGCTGGCGGCCGACTGCGACTGGCGCGGCATGGGATCGTTGTTCGGCGGTTTCGTGGCCGCCAACACCACGCTGAACCTGAAGGGACACAAACTCTATGTGGGCGTGCCCAACGGAAACACCAACAGGCGCATCAACGTGACGGACGATTCGCCTGACGGCAGCGGCGGCGAGTTCCACATCGACGTGCCGGAGGGAAACCAGTTCAACAACAACGGCGGCTGGAACAGCGACAACGTGATCTGGTTTTCGGGTTCGGTCGAGGTCGTCAAGGACGGCAAGGGAACATACGTGCCCTACTACGCCAACGGTAACACAGGCTTCCGCTACTATCAGCAGACGGGCGGCACGAGGATACACGAGGGACTTGTTTTTCTTGGCAACGACGCCGAAGGCACAAAGAACGAGACATACTATGCGCAGAATAACAGACCCGTGTTCGGCGCCCTCGGCGCGCCAATAACCATCGATGCAGAAGGCACGCTGGACTACAAGGGCATCTACGACATCGCGCGCTACAGGGTGTACATGAACGGCGGCACGTTCAAGAACACGCGTGCTCCGGCGCGTCCGGACTACGGCTCGAACGGCACGATCGTCTTCGGGGCGGATTCCTTCATCGACGTGGCGCGCACCGCGCACATCAGCGGTCCGTTCGTCCTGAACGGCCATACGCTCACCGCGACAATCGCCGCAAACCAGATATGGTATTGCCGCGCCGGGTCGGCCTCGAACGGCACCGTCAAGGTCGAAGGCGACGGCGTGTTTATGCCATATTATGAGGCGATTACGGCCACGGACAATGCGACGTACGACATCGCGTGTGCAATAGACATGGCGCAGCCGATGTCAGTATCCAACTACGTGGCGCGCTACTCGGGCACCGCGAATGCGGGCACGGCTGATTTCAAGGTGTTCGGCACATTCACGCCCGTGGCTGACGGTTTCTATCCCGTCACGATGCAGAACGGATCCACCATCGATCTTTCCGACAAGACGGAAACGTGGCCTGTGACCGGCGCCACGGGCGACATCAAGTTCGGTTCGGGCGCTTTGGTGACGATCGACGTCGGCGCGCGCCGCATCGCGCACGGCGAACGTGTAGTTGCCTGGAGCGCGGTTCCGGAGAACGTGGCTTTCCGCATCACGGGAACGTCAATCGTGCCCACGGAGTCCGCGCGCCTTGAGGCCGACGGCGTCTATTACGACGTTCCGAACGCGAATGTGGTGGCGGTGGCGCACTGGACGGGCGCTGGCAAGCGCAACGACTTCAACGATCCGGCGAACTGGGCATGCACGAACATGGTTGGCGCGGCAATGTCCAAAGCGCTGCCGGGCGAGCGCAGCAGCGTGTTCTTCGGCGTCTTCAACTTTGACCTTGTGGACGCTGCGTCCGTCGCGAAGCTCTCGACGTACCAGAGCGTGGCGCTAGAGCCGCCGGCGATGCTGACGACGGACTGCGACTGGAGCGGCCTCAGCGTGAATGACGATCTGCTTGCCGGGAAGACGATCAACCTTGGCGGACACGCGTTCAAGCTGACCGCTCCAGACGGAGTTTCGCAGCAGACGTTCACCGTCACTGACACCGAGGAGAACGGCGGCTCGTTCATTGCGTACGTTCCCGAGGGCGCCACCTTCGAGAACACTCTCATTACCATCGCAGGCACCGCCGCATTTGTGAAAGCCGGCGCGGGCATGTTCATTCCACATCGCTACGACCAGCCGTACACGGGCGGCACCACTGTGGCGGCTGGCACGCTGCGGTTCTTCAACGACGCAGTCGCGAACAGCTCCACATACTCGCCAAACAGGGGATACGCCAAGCCGATTGGCGAACATCGCGTCAACGTGTACGTCGAGGCAGGCGCGTTCTACGACATCAACGGCGTGTACGACATCAACTGCTATCCAGTCGTCCTTCGAGGCGGAACAATCACGAACTCAAAAGCGCAGACGCAGTACACCTGGGGCAGCATTGGCAATGTGACGCTCGAGGCCGACTCGACCATCGACGCGTCGAATTCAACCGTTGTGTTCTCGGGAGGGAACGCCGTCTTCAACCTCAATGGGCATACGCTGACCGCGCAGTTCCCGGAAACGGGGGGGAATCATCTTTACATGTACGGCGTTGTCATTTCAAACGGCACTTTCGCGGTGGAAGGCAATGGCTATCTGGATTTCCACACTGCCGCAACCGAGGCGAAAACGGCTACGCTGGACTGCGATTCCTTCACGATCTTCAATCAATCCATCGCCGTGTCGAACTACGTCGCGCGCTACGCCGGCACGGTCGTGAGCGGCGGAGGCTCGGGGGCGATCCAAGTCTATGGCTCGTTCAAGCCCATCTCCGACCGCTTCTACCGCACTGTTCTGCACGAGGGCGCCACGATCGATCTTTCGGCGCTTTCCGCGGCGATGAATGTCGTCTCGCCCCTTGGCTCGCTCTCCTACGACGCCGCCACCAGCAATGTGACGATCAGCGTTGGCGCGCGCACACTTCAGGCGGACGAGCAGCTGATCGTGTGGGACGCGGCGCCGGCGGGCATCACATTCACGCTCGAAGGCGACAACGTGGACGGCAGCAAGATCTGCGTGATCGAGAACGGTGTGTTCTACAACGTGGCAGAGGATTCAAGGCTCGTCACAAAGGCTTCCTGGACCGGCCAGGCGGGCGACGGCGACATCTCCAACTCCGCCAACTGGACGTGCTGGAACGCATACGAACGCGAGGTCGCGAACGGCGTTCCTGGGGCATCCGCGAAGGTGTACATCTCAGGCGCTTTCAACGCAAGCATCCCAGCAGACCACGCAATGCCGTGGCAGAGCGTCACCTTCGGCAGCGTCACGCTCACGGACGATGTGGACATTCGCGGGCTCGGCAACTTCTTCGAGAATGTAGATGCGACGTCCATTATCGACCTCCGCAGCCACAAGCTCTTCGTGAATGCCCCGAACGGCAATCCTTCCGCCGCGTTCACCGTTACCGATTCGACGAGCAATGCGGACCAGCCGGGCGAACTGCACATCAACGTGCCGTCCGGGGCCACTTTCACCAACGACCGCACGACGCTTTCCGGCAACGTCAAGCTCGTCAAGGAGGGCGACGGCGTGTTAATTCCGCAGGTGTTCAAGGTCGCCTATTCCGGAGGAAACGTGGTGGCCGGGGGCACGCTGAAGCTGTACAACGACACAACGGCCGATTCCAGCGTGTACGCCTTCGGACAGACGAGCAATCCAAATCCGCTCGGCGTGTACGGCGTGCCCGTGGTCGTGGAAGAAGGCGCGACTTTTGACATCAACGGCAACTACGACACCAGCAAGCAGTATTTCACGCTCAACGGCGGAACGATCGCGAACAGCAAGGCGCAGTCGAAGACTGGGTGGGGTAGCTTCGGCAACGTGTCGCTTACGTCCGACTCGTCTCTGAACGTGGGCAACAATCTCGTCTCGGTGGCTCCGTACAGCCTTGGCGGGCATACGCTTGAATGCAGCATCGCATCCGGCAAGGTGCTTTACCTCAAGGCCGACATCAGCGGCGGCACGCTCAAGACGACGGGCGAGGGTACGCTGCAGATAATCGGCGCGGCAGGTTCCGCAACCATGGATCTCGACGTGTCGACGCCGCTAAACGTGGGCGCGGTTCTGACCGCGCGGAACTACGTGGCGAGCTACGAGGGCACTTCGAACACAGGCGCTGCGGCGCTCAACGTGTATGGCACGTTCACGCCGGTGACGGACAAATTCTACGGCTGCACGATGCAGAACGGATCGACGCTGGACCTCACGTCCAAGACTGATGTGTGGAGCACGAAGGGTGCGTTCGAGAGCGGACTCAACACGGTGACGTTCGCGGAGAACGCCGTGGTGAATGTGGCGTTGTCGGCCGACCGTGAGCTCTTGTTCGACGAGAATGGATTCGCGCAGGTCGTCGCGTGGGAGGAGGAACCGCCCCAATCTACGACGTTCAAGCTCGTGGGGTCTGCGCTCCAGAATAAACGTCCTCTTCTGAGGCGGCCTGGAGGCCTGTATCTGATGCGCGCGTCCATGATGATCCTCTTCCGCTAGGAGGTGCGGGATTGCGTCTTCCGTCGAGCGCGGTCGCCGTCGTATGCGCGGCGGCGGCCATGGCCGAAACGCCGTTCGGTCCACCGTCGTTCTCGGCGGAGTTCGGCGCGTACGCTCCCGGCGAGGCGCTTGGCGGGAAGGGGACGCAGGGCGGAGGCTGGACGCTTTCCGAAGGCGCATCCGCAACCAACGTGGTGGATGGCGCGGCGCACGCGATGGCGCTCAGCGGCGCGGCGCATTTCACGGCGGCGGCCGAGACTTCGGGCAACGTGGAGCGCATAGACTTCTCGCTCAAGGTCGAGGCGCTTGATGCAGGGCGTCCGGCCGCAGTCGAGGCGATGGGCGGGCTGCTTCCTGCGCGGATCGACGGCGCGGCGGGATACTACGGTTGGGGCGATGGACGCTGGAACGCGCTTTTCGCAGAAGGCGCCGAACCGGTGGTGGGAACGTGGATGGAAGGGCGGCTCGAGGCGAAGGTGGTGGATGGACTGCGCTTCGTGAGCTATCTCGTGAAAGACGGGGATGGCGGGTATTCGCGCTGCGCCGATGCGCAGGGGCGCACCTGGTTCCGCGCGGGCGCGGCGCAGGCGAGGCGCGGCGTGTCGTTTGTGGGATGCGGACTCTTCGGGGGATTCGAGGGCGCAGAGGCGCAGGATGAGTTCGAGCCGGTCTACTACTGGACGGGCGGCGCATCAGGAAACTGGAATGATCCCGCCTGCTGGTCCACAAACGGCATCGCCGGCGCAGGCGTGCCTGGCGCGGGATCCTACGCCTTCGTCACGAATTCCGTCGCGATGGAGAACGGCGACGAACGGGCGGTTGTGGACTTTCTCGCGGTGCAGGACGGGACGAGCGTGATTGGTGCTGATTTCGAGACGGAGGTTTCGCTGGACGCGGATCGGCCGCGCGTCGGCCGCGCGCTTGAGCCGAAGATCGCCACCTTCCTCGGT
This sequence comes from uncultured bacterium, assembly GCA_946401765.1. Classification (GTDB taxonomy): domain Bacteria; phylum Verrucomicrobiota; class Kiritimatiellia; order RFP12; family UBA1067; genus RUG572. The sequence continues at coordinate 5,195 of CAMIVJ010000008.1, forward strand.
GTCGCGCCCACGTACGACTTCCTCTGGGAGCGCGGCGACTACGCGAAGAAGTCTTTTTCAGAGGTGTGGCGCGATCCGTCGTACACTCCGCACGATTGGGACTACTGCCACTGGCTGCGCTTCACCGCGTCGCGGAGCGGCGCTGCGAAGTTCACGCGAACGTTCTACTTCTCAAGCCTGCCGGTGTGCTATCTCACAACGAACGACGGCAAAACGCCCACCGCCTCGAAGGAGCAGCACGAAGGAACGCTCTTCATGCAGGGCAACGACGCGTTCAAGAAGCAGTACGACGGCGCGATGACCATCAACGTGCGCGGCAACTCGTCCAAGAACTACCCGAAGAAGCCGTACAAGATCAAGCTCGCGGAGAAGGCCAAGATGTTCGACCTCGGCGCCAAGAAGAACAAGCACTGGGTGCTGCTCGCGAACTACAACGACCTTTCGCAGACGCGCAACAAGCTGCCCTACGACTTCGCGCGGGATATAGGCGGCCTCGGTATGCGTTCGACGTGGGTGGACTGCGTGCTGAACGGCAAGCTGCTCGGCACGTACCAGTTCTGCGAGCACGTGCGCATCGCCGAGGACCGCGTGAACATCTACGACTGGGAGGACGCCGCCGAGGAGTATGGCGCAACCGAGACCGACTTCTCGGCGATAGATGCCGCCCTTGACGCCGAGCCGGGCTCGATAGACATAACGGGAGGGTATCTATTCGAGTTCTCGACGGAGGCCGACGAAGTGACCTGCTTCGACGTCACCGCCGGTTCGCTGACCATGCACACGATGGTGAAGAAGCCCGAATACCTCAACACCTCTGCGAAGATGCTCGCCTGGAGCAGAAACTATCTGCAGCGGTATTTTTCGTCCATCACATCATGGGACGGCTGTACGATTGACGGCCGGCACTGGAGCGAGCTCTGCGACGTGGATTCGATGGTTGACTTCTTTCTCGTGAACGAGCTCTTCGACAACGGCGACATGGGCCAGAAGAGCCGCTTCGCGTACATCGACCGCGGCGGAAAGCTCGTGTGGGGTCCGGTTTGGGACTTCGACTGGGGCTCTCATTCTCGCACCGTCGATGACCGCTGCGAGAAGTGGCGCAGCGCAGGCGGCGGCGTGGCAAACATGAACCGCGAGTGGACGACCGATCCGTGGTTCTGCCTGCGCGTGTGGGAAAGGTACCACGAGGTGCGCAGCCGCTATGCCGCGATATACGCGGAGGGCGGGGAATTTGACCGCGCGATCGCCACGGTGCGCGGGTCGGCGCTAGTTGACGAGCGGCTGTGGGCGCCACGCAAGGACACCGCGAACGCCACGCGCACCTTCAACGGCGACGTGGCGATCCTCAAGACGTTCCACGCCAAGAGGCTTGCATGGATGGACCGCCAGTTCGCGGACGTTGCGACTCTAATGACGTCGCTCAGGAACTCCAGCCAGACGCATCCCTACGTGCCGGACGCCTTTGAGATCGAGCCCCGCATCGAAGAGGGACGAAGCGTCTTCACAGTTGTCCTGCGTCGTGCGCACAGGGTCAAGGCGATACTGAACGGACACGTTCTTGGAACATTCGCCGTCCATGGCGGGACTGTGCGTGGAAGGTTTCCCGCCAGTGCGCTTGTTGAGGGCAACGGCCGCCGCAACTGCCTTTCGCTCATCGCCTACGACAACCGCGGCTACGTGGTCGCCCGCAACTATGCGCTATTCAACCATGTGCCCAGAACCTTTACCATCTATTTCAGATAGTCTGTTTCTGAAAAAATCTTCGCAAGTGTGTTGCCGCAATATCCTCGTTGTGGTAAAATGAAGTTCAGCTTGATTAAAGGAACACATGCGCAATCGTTGTCTGCCAAATCTTTTTGGGAGGGCGGCACATGCTAGGCTGTTTGTGTTGGCGGTTTTTGCCTTGACGGCTTCCTTCGCGGAGGCCGCGGCGGAGTTTGTAGAAAATCTCAAGGCTGGCAGGCGGCAGAAGATCGTCTGCTACGGCACATCTCTCACCGTGAGCAGCCATTGGTGGGTGGACGGCCTTGCCGCTGCGCTCGAGGCTCGGTGGCCTGGCCAGGCGACCGTTGTGAACGCGGGCCTCTCGGGCAAGAACTCTGCTACTGGGCTCTCGCTCGTCCAGTCGAAGGTGGTTGCGGCAGAGCCCGATGCCGTGCTGATCGAGTTCTCGATGAACGACGCGGCGGATTCGCTCAACTCCGGCAAGACTCCCGCCGAGGCGCTTGCCGCGGCCGAGGCGAATCTCAAGGCGATCATCGCAGCCGTGCGCTCGGCGCGCCCTGCCGCCGAGATAATACTTCAGACGATGAACCCGTACGTCGCAGTGGCAGGTTCGGGACTCTCCAACCGCACGGACCTTGAAGCCCATTTCGCGATGTATCGCCGCGTGGCAGCTGAAGGCGGCCATCTGCTCATAGACAGCGCTCCGCGCTGGCAGCGCCTTGCGGCAGACCTGACGCGCGAAGAATACCTCAAGCTCGTTCCCGACGGCGTGCATCCAAACGAGAAGGGCGCCATGCGCGTGACATTGCCGAACGTGCTCTCCACGCTCGGAGTCGACGAGGTGGAAGGCGCGCGCGAGATTCCCGTTCTCGCCGATGTCGACGTGCTGGTGGTGGGCGGAACGTTCGCGGCCGTCTCGGCGGCCGTCGCCGCAAAGGAGGCAGGCGCGTCCGTCTTTCTCGCGGCGCCGCGCAGGAATCTTGCCGAGGAGATCGTGCTCGCGCGCAGGCTGACGCGTCCGGCTGACGACGAGCCGCTCGAAGGCGAGGCGTTCGCTTCTCTTGCGTTTGTTCAGGAGGCCGCTCCGCTCGTGTACTCTGCCGATGCCACGCCCAATGCGTCCAAGCCTGATCCCGACGGCACGAAGCTCACGGACGGCGCGCGCTCGAACGCGGCAACCGAGAGCGTGCAGTACGACGCCGCGAGCGTGACGTGGACGCTCACAGTTTCAGGCGGCGCGCCAATCGAGGACCTTGCGCTCTACTACTACTTCCGTCCGACCGGCGGCGATTTCGACGTTGCCGGAATCTCCGTTGAGGCTTCGGCGAACGGCGTCGATTTCACTACGGCATCCGGCACGGTGCGCGCGGCGGAAGAGGAGGCTGGGCTGATTTATGGCGACACGTGCCGCTCGTTCACGTTTGTCTTTGCCGAGCCTTCGAGCGCGCGCCATTTCCGCATCACCGCCACGCGGGCCGAGGGGGCGAAGCGAATGCTCGTGGGCGAGATATGCGCCCACACTGGCGCGTGGCAGGCGCGTCCTCTTGCGCCGCTGGTCTATGAAAAGGCGCTTGACGCGAGCATTGCGGCGGCAGGCGTGACGTTCCTCGGCGGACTTGAGGCGTGCGGCGTGGTGCGCACGCAGGAGGGACGCGTCGCAGGCGTCGTCTTCGCCGACAAGAGCGGACGGCAGGTTGTACGCGCCAAGTGCGTGGTTGACGCAACGGAGAAGGGCGTGGTCGCCCGCCGGGCTTGCGCGCTGCGTCCGATTGCCGACGGCAACGAGGTCGATTTCACATTCTCGCTCATCGCGAAGGCGGGGCTTGAGTTCGACATTCCGGGATATGCGGTTGAAGAGACGTCCGCGCCTTCCTCCACTCTCACGCTCGCGACGGGCGGCGATGCGTCGATGATTCCGTCCGACGCGGAGAAGACATACCCCATCTCGCTCTATCGGCTGACGGCGCGCTTTCCGCTCTCCTCCGGCGCGTGGCCTGCTGTGAATGCAGTCGTGCAGCGGATGCGAAGCGACACCTGGACGCCATCTCTCGCCGACGCGTGCGAGGTGCCGTTCTACGTGACGCCAGAGCGCATCGTGGGGCGCGCGGCGATGACGAGCTGGACGTCTTCGGCGGCTGCGCCGATGGGGGTGTTCGAGCCGGCTGACGTGGAAGGTCTGTACGTGCTTGGTCCAGCGGCCGACGTTGATCGCGCCATTGCGGAGAAGCTTGTGGCGCCTGGAATTGCAACGGCGCTAGGGCGGCGCGTGGGCGTGGAAGCGGCTGGCAAGGCGGCGACGCTGGCGGCGGTGGGCGAACTGCAGTTTGGCGTGGCGTCATCGACGGCGGCGGGGACCGAAGTCCGCGAGCGGCTTGCGCGTCCGCTCGGTCTTCCCGCATCCGCCAGCGCCGTATGCGCGTCGCAGGGCGGCGAACTGCCCGTTCTCGCCGTTGCCGACGTCGTCGTGGTCGGCATGGGCACCGCAGGCGCGCCGGCTGCGATCGCCGCGCTGGAGAAGGGGTGTTCGGTCGTGGGCATCGAGTATCTTCACACGATGGGCGGCGTTACCACGGACGGACGCATCGGCAAGTACTACAAGGGCTACAGCCGCGGCTTCACCAAGCAGAGGCTCGACTCGGGCGTGGCGTCGACGGGCTGGGTGTACGCGCAGGCGAAGGCCGAGTGGATGCGGCGCACGATCGTCTCGAAGGGACTTGCCCAAGTGTTCTTCGGCTCGCAAGTGGAGGGCGTGGTGTGCGATGGCGCTGACGCCGAGGGGCGCGCGAAGGTGACGGGAGTCGTGATGGTGATGCCGGACGGCACGCGCGGCGTCGTGCGCGCGAAGGTGGTGATCGACGCGACCGGCAACGCGGAGATCGCGCACATGGCCGGATGCGAGACGCTCTTCCTTGATGGACGCGAATTCGCGATGCAGGGATCAGGCACTGCCTACCATGTGCTCGGCAACAGCTATTTCAACACCGACTTCGGGTTCCTCAACACCGACGACGCGGGCGACCTCTCTAACTTCGCGTGGCGCGCGCGCGCCGGAGCGAAGTCGACGCGCTACAACGTGGGCGATCCATCCACGGGAGCTCGCGAGCGGCGGCGCATTGTGGGGGACGTGGTGGTGAACGAACGCGACATCCTGCGCGCGCGCAGGTGGCGCGATACGATAATGCACGGCACGAGCGACTACGACATGCACGGCTTCTCAGTTTCAGATGTGCTCATGTACAGGGAGCGTCCGCACGGCAAGTCGTTCTCGGCGGATCTTCCATACCGGGCGCTTCTGCCTTCGCGCCTCGCGGGCGTGCTGGCTACGGGCCTAGGGATATCGGCCACGCGCGACGCGATGCCGATCATCCGCATGCAGCGCGACGTTCAGAACCAGGGATATGCGGCGGGACTCGCGGCGGCGATGGCCGTGGGAACGGGCGATGTGCGCACGATAGACGTTCGCGCACTTCAGCAGGAGCTGGTGGCGGCGGGGTGCCTGGACGCACGCGTCCTTTCCGAAGATGACGCGCAGGTGACCGACGATGAACTGGCGCAGGCCGTTGCGTCGCTGACAACGGCCGATTTCGCGGGCCTGGAGAAGATACTTGAGCGTCCTGACGCCGCGCGTCCTCTGCTCGCTGCGGCCTATGCAGGCGCTGCCGACGATGCGCGGCGCATTGCGCTTGCCGTCGCTCGCGCGCTAGTGGGCGACGCCGGGCCGGTCCTGGACGATCTTGTCGCCGCGGCGCGCACAGCATCGTGGACGGATGGATTCGACTTCCAGGGCCTGGGCAACTACGGCAGGCAGACGGCGCCGGTGGATTACCTTGTGCACGCGCTCGCGAAGAGCGGAGATGCCGCGCGCGTGGTGCCAGTGCTGCGCGAGCTCGTTGCACGGCTTGTGGACGAAACGGGCGAGAGCGCTCGCCTCTCGCACATGCGCCTTCTCACGCTTGCGGTGGAGGACCTCTCCTCGCGCGAGCTCTTCGAGGCGCTTGAGGCGGCCGTCGCGCGCGGTACGTCCTTGACCGGCCATGCGCGCACCTCGCTCGCCGAAGTGCCGGCAAACGACGCGGACGGCGGCAACAACTCGGTGGACGACGCATCGCGCACAAAGTCGCTCGTGGAACTCGCACTTGTCCGCACTCTCGCCCGCGGCGGCTCCGCGGTTGGGGCGACGCTTCTCGATGCGTACTCGTGCGACGTGCGCACGATATACGCCTCATACGCGGCGCTCGCGATGGCTCTGCCGCCGCTTGCGCTCACAAACGCGCTTGACGAGGCGGGTGTGGATCGGTATATCCACATCGAGCCGACGCTTGTCGACGACGGCGATTTCGAGCCCGTGAACGCGCTTGTCACGAACAAGCGCGCCAAGCAGGATGCGCGTTCAGTGCGCGATGCCTCGTGGCTTGCCGTGAACCTGCCGCGCTGGACGTTTGGTCCGTCGGACGCCAATGGCAGCGGCATCTGCAACAACGGCAGCTATTTTTCAAACGGCGGACAGCTTGCGAAGCTTGGCGCGTCGAACCGCCATGCGGCATTCCTGCGCATTGCCGACGGGGTGGGGCCGGGCAGAATAGCGCATGCGTTCGAGGTCCATGCGCCGAAGACGAAGGTGACGGTCTCCTGCCGCATTGCAGGGCGCTACTACGACAACAAGGTTTCCAAGGGACGCGTTGCGCTGGAAGTGGACGGAGTGCGCGTGACGGTGTCGGATCTGGTGGACACGTGGTCGCTATGGCCTGAGTTTTCAGCCACTTTCACCATGCCCCAGGCTGGCCCCCACACGTTCGCCTTTGTCGCGGTGGCGAATGGAGAGGGAACGTGTGACATTCTGCTAGATCGCGTTATGATTGGCTACGACATTCCGCGTGCGTGGCCGTTCCAGATGTTTGTACGATGAACGAAAGAAAAAGAAGGAGAATGAAAATGAGAAGATCAAGAATGGCATGTTTGATCGGCGCCGTATGCGCGCTCGCCGGGATTGCGTCCGCAGTCGAGCCGCAGGGGTATGACGCGCACCAGACGGTAACGTTCTCGGGATACACGGGCACCGAGACGCTGGTGAACTTTCCGGTGCTGTTGCGCCTGCCGGTCACCTGCTTCCGGCAGGCCGACTATTCAGATCTCGCCGTGATCGACGGCGAGGGGAATCTTCTCGCGTACGATGTAGATTCAGTGAGCGACGGCAAGGTGCTCGTGTGGGTGCGCGTGCCGGCTCTCACGGGAACGTCCACTGCCGTTACCGCCTATATCGGCAAGGCCGCCGCGGATGTGCCGGCCTACACTGCGGCCGACGTATGGCAGGGCTCGTATGCGGCCGTGTGGCATCTCAGCTACAACAATCCCGTTGACGCCACAGGCCATGAACTTGAGCAGACCGCGTTCGACGCAACAACTCTTGCGGCGGTGGGCGAGGCGCCGCTCGGCAACGCACTGCGCCTGAATGCGAGCACCACCGCCGTCGTATGGCTCGCCACGCCGAAGGGGGCGTTCATCGACCAGTACATCTCGAACTACGAGAAATTGACAGTCTCCGGCTGGTTGATGCCCTCCAGATCCGTCCCCACGAAGGCCTCGCGGCTCTTCTGCTGGAAGGCCGATTCCGCCGGTGCGGGATTCGACACTTTTCAGAACACCGACGGAAAACTATACATTCGCGGCGGCGACAAGACCACCACGTGCAAGACGACTGCCGCGATGGGATGGACGGCAAACGAATGGCACCATCTTGCAGCATGCTTCGACGGAACGTCCGCCGCCGCCTATCTCGACGGCGCTGCGCTCGCCACTGAAGGGTCGATCAGGGCGGTGACGGTGGGCGATGGCGCGAATTCCGCATACTTCGGCTACGGGAACATGGCGGGCTACGCGAACCTCGGCAAGGCGCAGGACTTCCAGTTTCCCTTCGCCAACGGCACGGTGGACGAACTGCGCATCTACAACGGCGTAGCCTCTGCCGATTGGATCAAGGCCGAGTACGACACCGTAATGATGACGGGCTTTGCCGCGTATGGTCCACTCGTGATGACCTCCGAGGGCGAGCAGCAGGACGGCACGTGGATCTCGTCGGCGGCCGAGGCGAACTGGTCTGACCCCGCGAACTGGCAGGGTGGGAAGCTGCCTTCGGGCGTGGGCGCGACCGTCACGTTCGCCGCGCAGGGTTCTTCCGACCAGCGGATCGTTCTTGATGCGGACGTGCAGGTGATGGCGCTCGTGCAGAGCGATGCGATGAGGCGCACCATCACGGGGGCTACGTTCTCGTTCGTCTCCACTGCCGACATCACGGTGGCGGACGGCTCGCTTGAACTCGCCGAGCCGTTCTACACCGGCGCCCTAGTGAAGAAGGGCGCGGGCACGCTTGCGTTCGCGCAGAACACGGTAGTGGCGGGCGATCTGACTGTGGAAGGCGGCGAGGTGGCCTTCGCGCAGACGTCGGCGGAAGTGCTGACGCCTGCTGCCGACGGCACCTTCACGCCCGACAGCGCGCTTTGGGTGACGCACGTTGGATTCGTGGAAGGCGACCAGGCGCAGGAGGATCCATTGCGCATGACGGTCTCCGAACGCACGCTCCCGGAAGAGGAGGGCGCGGTTCCAGTCGACAGGCTTGCGATCCAGACGCGCTGGGTGGCGAAGGCGCCTGGGTTCCTGCGCGATGGCGTGCGCTACCAGCGTCTGCCTGAGCCGGCGGCGCTTGCGGCAGGGCGCCTGCATGTGGCTGCGGCCACGAGCGGCGCGGCCGTCAAGCTGCTAGTGATGCGCGAGGCGAGCGCCTGTTCGGTCAACGGAATTCTGGAAGTGGCGACGGGAGCAGGCGTCTCAATCTCAACGCCGCTTGTGAGGGTGCATGGCCTTGAGGGCGGCGGCAGGCTCTCGGCCGCTGCGGGCGTACCGGCCGCAATCGATCTTTCGCCATCGCTCGACCATGTGTTCACGGGCACGACGGATGGCCCGGTGGCGCTAATCAAACGTGGCAACACGAAGCTCTCGCTCACGGGCACAGGGCTCTTCTCGGACGGCGTGACCTTCCGCGGCGGCGAGGTGCTGGCGGCGACCGTCACGACGCTTGATCCGGCGGCGCTGCTGGCGTTTGGCGATGGCACGGGCCAGAACGGCTGCGGACGCCTTGTGCTGGGCGAGTCGGGCGAGTTCGCGCCTGCCGTCGCCGCGCTGCGGATGACCACGACCGGCCTCACCGAAGAGGGCATTGCGGCAAGCGCGGGCACAACGCTAACGTTGCGCGGAGCTGTGTTCTCGGATGTCGACTACGAAGTGCCGATTGCCAACGGCAAGTCCTGTCAGGTTGCGCTGCACGCGCACGCCGCAGAGACGGCGAATCTCGACCCGACGATTGTTCTTGCCGACAGCGAAGTGAGATATCTCGACCTGGCAGCACGCGTTGACGGACGCGCGGGCGACGAGTCCGGGGTGCGTCCGGGTAACAAGATCGTCGTCGAAGGCGTGCAGACGGTCGGCGACGATGGGAGGGTGCGCAAGTTCACGGTGCAGAACAGCACGGCGGGGGCGCTCGGCGGCACGGTGGAATTCCGCGGCGCGACGCCGTTCGTGGTGGACTGGTTCGACGTCGTCGGCGCGCAGACTGCCGTGGTGCTGTCGCCCGGCTCGCGCATCCAGGTGCAGAACGAGCTGCGCTTCAGCGATTCCACGCCGACGTGGGAGACGGTCAGCGCATGCGATGCGGACTGGACGATCGGCGAGGGCGCGTTTCTGCTTTCAAGCGGCTTCCCCACGTATGTGCAGAGGGGCGATGCGTCGAGCAATTCGCATTTGCGCTTCGACGGCGGAACGCTTAAGATGAACAAGGCGGTGACGGGCGAGCTGAACCTCTTCCCGCTTGCGCGTCGCATGGAGGTGGAGCTTTCGGAGAAGGGCGGCACGATCGACCTTGTGCCGGAGCAGGGCGGAGAGGCAGTGCCGGTGTGCGTGTACGCGCCATTCACGGGAGAGGGGGCGCTCACGTTCACGGGCGACGAATCGCTGCCCACGGTACGGCTTGCGGTGTCGTCGTCCCACACGGGCGGCACCACGGCGAACGCCGTCCGCCTCGAGCTTGCGGCGCCTCTTGCGCTCGGCGGCGATGTGGCGCTCGTTGACGGCGCGACGCTGCGCGCGACGGCGAGCTGCGTGCGGCTCGGCGAGCTTTCCTCGCAGAACGGCGAGATAGAAGTCGCCGAGAATGCGTCCTTGTGGGTGAGCGATTTCGCCGAATCGGGCGCGGGCGTCACGAAGACAGGCGATGGGCAGCTCGGCTGGCTTCTCCAAGCGGCAGGAGAGAAAGTGCCGGAGATGACGGTGAACGTATCTGAGGGAACGTTTGCACTTTCTACGGGACGTGTCTTCAACGAGCCTACGCTTGTGGCGGAAGGCGACTTCGAGCCGGCCAAGCCGATCACCACCGGCAACGCTGGCGACCGTGACCGGCGTGCCAAGAAGAACACCGCCTACTTCAGCGAATATCTCACGAGCTGGATCTTTGATTCGTCGAACGACGGTTCGGGCATCGCGAGCGACGGTAGCTACTTTACCATGAACGGGCAGCTTGCGGCCAACGGCGGCGATGCGAACCAGCACACAGCCTATCTGCGCAAGACGGCGAGCGTGGCGGCAGGCGTCATCTCCCGCGACATCACGACGGAGCATCCGAATACTGACGTCACGATCTCCTTCGACTGGAACACGCGCTGGGCCGGAGAGAACAACCAATACTGGGCGAAGATCGGCGTGCTGATGGACGGTGCGCTGGTGCATGAGACGGATACGCTTCAGTCCTCTGCGCAGAACGAGCCTTCGGCATGCGCGCCAAGCTACAAGGCCTGGCGGCGCGTGACGGTGAAGGTGTCCATTCCCGAGGCTGGCGTGCACAGGCTCGCGTTCACCGCGCTCGACCCGGTGGTGGACGGAGAGACGAAGGACTGCGAGGCGCTTCTCGACAACGTGAGCGTGGGCACCTCCTACGCGCTTGGTGGAAAGACGGGTGATCGGCTCAAGCCTGTCACGCTCAACATCTCCGCAGGCGCTAAGCTCCAGCTCGACGACGGATTCGAGGGGAGAGTCGGCGCGGTATATTACGACGGAGTGAAAATCAACAACACAATCTCGGCGCGCACGCAGCCTACGTTCGTGACCGGAACTGGCCGTCTGATCGGCCCAGGCACCTTTGTGATATTCGTCCATTGACGCTAGTGCTTGTGAAACATTTGCGTACATGCATTGTTTTGGCCGCGCTCTCCATCGCCCTGTGCGGGGATGGACGCGCGGAGGGACTGCGTCCGCAGGTCGCCGTGCCTACGCCGGGGATCGTGCCGCGCGATGCGATCGTCTTTTCGATCAGCGCCGCAGAGCGCGGGGCGGACCTCACTGGCAGGGAAGACGCGACGGAGATTCTGCAGCAGGCGCTGGACGAGTTGAAGTCGAAGGGCGGCGGCACGCTTTTCCTGCCTGCGGGACGCTATCGCCTTGAGAAGTCGCTGCGCATCGACGGCGGTGTTGCGCTGCGGGGCGAATGGGCAAAGCCCGGCTCGGCGGCAGGCACCAAGGGCACGATACTCTGCGTCTTCGGCGGGCGCGGCGAGGAGGGTCCGGAGAAGGGCGCTGCAATCCACGTTCAAAGCGGCGCGTGCCTGCGCGACGTCACGATCTGGCATCCAGAACAGCGCATCTCGAATCCAGTGCCATACCCGGCGGCGATCTGCGGCCATGGGCACGCATCCGTAGTCGAAGTGACGCTAGTCAACTCCTGGTGCGGATACTACAACAACGACTGCTCGTCGATGCTCATCCGCGACCTCTACGCCACCTGCCTAAAGCTCGGCATCCATGGCGCCTACGCCTATGACATCCCGCGCATCGAGCATGTGAAGTTCGACACCGCCTACTGGGCGCGCAGCGGCCTCGCCGGCGCGCCGTATGGCGCGAGCCTGCGTGCGCTCAACCGCTTCTGCGAGGAAAACCTCGTTTGCATCAGCGCCGGCGAGCAGGATTGGGGCTACTGGTGGGATATTGAGGTGAACCACGCCAAATGGGGCATACACCTCACGGCCGTTCTGGACAACGCGGGGCGGAAGATGGTGCCTGGCAACATCGGTGCCGGGCAGGTGAAGATGCAGAACGTCACGACGGGCGTTCGCATGGAGAACGTAGGCTATCCAGGCTTTCTCCTCACCTTCGGCGACATCTCGGCGCGCGACGCGTGCTTCCACTATGCGAAGCGTCCCGACTATTCCGCGTTCGAGGAAGATGGAGTGCGCCCCGCCTACTACAAGAACGCGACGATCGTGCTCAGCAATCTGCGGCTTGCGGATGCCGCCACGCTCTTTCGAAGCGAGAAGGACGAAGGCTTCTACGGCGTCAACTTCAACGCATGTTCGTTCGAGAACTGGAAGAGGGCCGCCATTGCGCTTCCCGTTGGCAGCCTCACGGCGTCGAACTGCAAGTTCCTCGGCCGCAGTGGGGCGATAGCGTCCGGCGAGAAGGTCGATCAGATCGTGCTGACCGGCAATTCCTTCAGGGGGGCCGTCTTCGCCGCGAAGCCTGCAGCCTCGACCGTTCTTGCGCGCGACGACGGCGAGCGGCGCATCCCCGTGGCGAAGTACTCTTTCAGCTACGCGGTGGATGAGCGTCCTGCGCGCAACAAGCTCTACGACGTGACCGAATTCGGCGCTGTGGCGGGCACGCTCGACGACGTGCCTAACGAGGACTCCACGCACGCGATCCAGCGCGCGCTCGACGCGGCGGGCCGCGAGGGTGGCGGAGTAGTCTATGTGCCGGCCGGCGCCTATCGGATGAACGGCGGCGTTCGCGTGCCCACCGGCGTTGAGCTGAGGGGAAGCTTCGAGTCGCAGCACTACGGCAACAGCACGTCGCGCGGAACGCACCTTCTCGCGTATGGCGACAAGGGAAACGCGAAGGGCACGCCGCTTGTCACGCTTTCGAAGAGGTCCGCCGTGAGCGGCTTCTCAGTCTTCTATCCCGGGCAGCGCTACACCGACAGGACCGACGACGAGTCGCTGAAATGCCATCCGTATCCGCCTACGGTTCGCACGGCGCCGGGAGCGCAGGTGCGCAACATGACAATCACCGGCGCGTGGGTTGCGGTGGACGCAATGACTGTGCGTAGCGACGGGTTTGTTCTGACTGATGTCACAGGCGCGGCGCTCCGTTCGGCGCTTGAGCTTGGCCATGGCACTGTGGGCGGCCTCGTGCGCGACTTCCACTTCAACTACTCGTGCTGGACGCAGCAGGGCAAGTATCCGTCGCATCCATCTGGCGAGAACGACAAGCTGCTTGGCGACTACACGACGCGCTGCACGCGCGGCATCGTGCTGGGCGACGCGAGGAACGTGGCCTTCCACTCGTGCTTCAACATCATCGTCGCCGAGCAGATCGTGCTCGTTAAGGACCCATACACCGGCGGCGATTTCGTTGGGCGGATGTGGGGTGTCGCCTTCGACGCCGCTGCGAACGGCATCATCGGAACGCGCGGCAGCAAGGCGAGGCTGGCCATTCTCGGGTCGATGGGCGTATTCTTTCCGCAGGGTGGTGGATACTATGTGAAGACGGAGCCGGGTTTCGAAGGGCGCATCGTCCTGTACAACGCCGATGAATGGTCGGGCGCGTCGAAGACTGCTTACGTCGGGGGCGGGAGCGTGCGGCTTGTCCAGTTCTTCCCATGGTGCTGCCACGACGCCGTCGTAAAGAAGGGCGGTGAACTTCAGCTGCTGGGCGCGACCATCGTCTCGGACAACAACCGCGACGGCAAGCGCACTACCTGCACCTTCGAGCCTGGGTCCAAAGGCCTCGTCGTCGGCACGCTCGACTGCCGCAAGGCGCTTCGCATCGTCGACGAGACGAACGGCGGCGTGCAGAAGCGCAACAACGGCGTAGAAACTAAGACGCCGGATGTTTGACGGCCGTCTGCCGTGTGACTATCTTGACCAACAGACCAAGATTTGATACTCTATTCCTGTCTTTGTTAACCATCTTCAGGAGTTGGGACGATGGGAAGATAAAGATGAAAACATGGTAATTCACCAAACGGGCACGAAAATGATCAATATAAATATTTCGTGCCCGAAAACTACACTGCATTTTCGGGCACGAAATATGCCACGGGGTTGATTTCGTGCCCAAATTGTGATATCATGATGTTCGCTGATTGAGGATCATAGGCGATGTTCGTAGGAAGAAAATCAATTTTAGA
>CAMIVJ010000009.1 GCA_946401765.1 uncultured bacterium
CAAGACTATTATGGAATGTTGCCAGTGTTGCCAATATCCAGTTCCTATGACCAATTGGTAATTGGCAACAATGGAATTGGCAACACTTCCACATTGGCAACATTCCACTTTCATTCCGCTCTTCGCTATTGCGTTGAATACGGGTTTTTGCTACACTTTCCCCATGACAGAAGCAGAGCAACAGGGACTTGCCGACGGGCGCGCACTGCGCTTCCTCATTCCACGCCGCGCGCTGCGCGGCGGCCCGGGTTCCGTCGCCGCGCCGCGCGCCGGCGAGTCGCTCGAGTTCCAGGACTACCGCGACTACGCTCCCGGCGACGACCTGCGCAATCTCGACTGGAACGTGCTCGCCCGCTCCGACCGCGAGGTCGTCAAGGTGCACCGCGAGGAGGTGGCGCCCGTCATCGAGATGTTCCGCGACAAGTCCGCATCCATGGACGTGCCGCCCGCCAAGCGCGAAACCTCCGCCTACATCCTCGGGCTCTTCACCTCCGCCGCCACAGGCTGCCGCGTCGTCGAACGCGACGAGCCGCGCACCCCTCGCGCCGTGCGCGTGATGATCTCCGACACGCTGACGGACCTCGACCCCGAGCGCGAACTCGCGCGCCTCTCGCACCTCGCCGCATCCGTCATCGTGATACGAGTCCTCTCCCGCTCGGAGACATCGCCTGAAGTCGGCGGCTCGGGCGAGCTTGTGGACAGCGAAACCGGCGAGAAGCGCGAGCTCGCCCTCGATGATGCGACCGTCTCGGCATACCTCAAGGCGCTCGCCGCCCACACCGCCCGCTGGCGCGCCGCCGCTCGCCGCTTCAACGCCGCCTTCATCGACCTCGCCGCCGAATCGCCCCGCGCCGACATCGTTCGCGAGCTAGCCGCCGCGGGAATCATGGAGGGCCGCAGATGATACTTGCAACGCCTCTGGCCGCCGCTGGATTCGCAACGGCCGCGGTTCTTACGGCAGTTTACTGCTTCCGCCGCAAAAGCCCTCCGAGAACGGTGGGCTCGCTCCTCCTATGGCCGAAGCCGACGGTGTCGCTTTCCGCAGCGCGCAGGCGCGACCGCCTGCGCACGCCGCCAAGCTTCTGGCTGGAGCTCTTCATTCTCTTGGCGCTCGTGTGCGCCGCGCTAACTCCGCTCACCTGGCGGCAGTCGTCAGGCTCGCTCACCGTGATTCTCGACACGTCGCCTTCGATGTCCGCAGGCGACGCGGGGAAGAAGGCAGCCGAGTTTCTTGAGCGCGAGAAGAAGCGCGGGGCGAAGGACGCCATCCGCGTGCGCAAGGCAAAGGACGTTCGCGCCCTAGAGCGTGAGCTTGCCTCCGCTCGCGCGATCCAGCTGCCGGGCGACGAGATTCTCGTTCTCACCGACCGTCCGCCCGAAATTGAGCTGCCTTCCGCCGGGATAAGATGGGAGGCGTTCGGCGCGCCTTCGCCCAACTGCGCCATCACCGCCGCCCGCCGCCGCAGACGCGACCCCGCGCACGATTCCGTCTTCGTCGAAGTGCGCCGCTTCGGGGATGGACCCGATTCGTGCACTCTCGAAATCGAAGGCACGGGCAAATCGACCCTGAAGTTCGACTCGGAAGGACGCGCCCTATTCTCTGGAACCGTAGCGTCCAGCCTGCCTTCGATCAAGGCGTCCATTCCGCACGACGCTCTTGACGCCGACAACACAATCCACCTCGCGCCGCCCGACGTTCCTTCCATCTCGGCCGCGCTGGACTTCTCAGGCGAAGAGCTCTCCGCCCTCGTGAGACGCGCGCTCGACGCCACGGGATTCGTGCGCGAATACGTGGCGCCCGGCGAGGCGGCGGATCTTGTCGCCACGGACCGCGCCGGCGGCTCGCCGGGACGGCTCGCCCCACCAGCGTACCGTCTTGTGTTTCTGGCTTCGGGCACCAACTACGTGCGAGGGCCTGTGTGGACCGAGCCAAGCGAAAGGCTCCTCGAAGGAGTGTCGCTGGACGGCGTTCCGTACGCGCTCTCCGACTCCACGCCTGAAGGTGTGCCAGTGGCGATGGTCGCGGGGCGTGCGATCATCGCGGTGGGCACGAATGTCTGCACAGTCGCGTTCTCCAATCCCCGCCTCGAGTTCTTCCGCTCGCCCGCCTTCCCCGCGCTAGTGCAGAACGCAGCGGCGGCAGCGGCAGAGGCTGCGCGCGCGGCGCGTGGAAGCGACACGCCGAAGAAAAGCGATGAAGCGCAGGCGGATGTGCTAGACGCCGACGAATCGGACCTCTCGCGCTGCGGAACCGGAAGCTTCGGCGCTCCCGCCGCGCCGCCAGAAAACGCTCTTCGGACCAGTTCCGCCGCGTGGATTCCCGCCCTTGCCGCCATAGCCGCGCTGCTGCTGCACTTCTACCTCTACAGGAGAAAGGCGGCGCTAGTGGCGGCGGCTCTTGCAGTGCTGGCGATGGCGCGTCCCGTATTCCCGAGGAGCGAACGGTGCGGAACGCTTGTCGTGGCGGCGGATAGATCGCTCTCGATGGGCGACGACGCTCTGAAGGAGCAGGAGAAGATCATCCGCTCGCTCGCATCCAAGCGTCCCGCCGCCGCCGATCTAGCGGTCATCTCTTTCGGGCGCGGCTCCGCCGTGGAGCAGCAGCCTTCCAAGACCGGCTTCGAGGGCTTCATCCAGACGATTGGCCGCGACGGATCCGACCTCCCGGGCGCGCTCGCGAAGGCCGAGGCGCTGGTGCAGCCTGGCGCGCCCGCGCGAGTGCTTGTTCTCTCCGACGGCCTTACAGACAACGACGGCGAGGCCGCGTGCGCCCTGCCGGTGGACTCCTTGCTGCAGACGCGTCCATTCGCGCACGACCTCGCCGTCTCGCGCATCGACGCCTCTCCCTCCGTGACGCCGGGCGGCTTCGTGTGCGCGACGGCGTGGATATACTCGCCTGAGGCATCCACCAACAGCTACGTGCTCGCATGCGGCACCAACGTGGTGGCGCATGGCGCGAGGGTGTTCCGCGAAGGGCTCACGCCGCTCGTCTTCCGCGACCGCGCCGAGAAGCCCGGCATAAGGCGCTATACGCTCACAGTCTCGCCGTCAAGCGACGATCCATGCCCCGAGAACAACCGCGCGACTTTTGTCGTGGAGACGCGTGGCGGAAAGCCGCTCCTGTGGCTGCACGAAGGCGCCGAATCGCCTGCGGCGGCTGTGGCGCGCGCGGCGGGCGTGAACGTAGATTCGCGCAGCGCGACCGACTTCGAGTGCAGCGTCGAGACGCTGGCGGGATACGGCGGCGTCGTTCTGGAGAACATGCCGGCGAAGCACTTCCAGCCGGCGGCGATGAGGTCGCTCACCGCGTTCGTGGAGGAGATGGGGCGCGGACTCGCGATGACGGGCGGCGACAAGGCGTTCGGCCCGGGCGGATGGTACCGCACCGCCGTGGAGGACATCCTGCCCGTGTCGCTGGAGCTCAGGCAGGAGCACCGCAAGTACTCGATCGCAATGGCGATCGTGATGGACCGCTCCGGATCGATGGCGTGCCCGGCGGGAAGCGGCGGACGCACCAAGATGGACATGGCGAACCTCGGCGCGGCGAACGCCATAGACATGCTGGGGCCGATGGACCAGGTGGCGGTGATAGCGGTGGACTCCGCGCCTCACATGGTGCTGGGGCTCCAGTATGCGCCCGAGGCGAAGGCGAACCGCGGCCGAGTGCTTTCCATCCAGTCCATGGGCGGCGGCATCTTCGTGAAGGAGGGCATCATGGCCGGCATGCGCGAGCTCGCAAAGGCAGAGGCCGCCGTGAAGCACATCATCCTCTTCGCAGACGCCGCTGACGCGGAGGAGCCGGGCGACTACGAGAACTATCTTTCGAAGGCGCTCGCCTCGGGAATCACGGTGAGCGTGATCGCGCTTGGCACGGAACGCGACAGCGACGCGCAGCTGCTCAAGCGAATCGCCGAGGCGGGACAGGGCGGGTGCTATTTCGAGGACAACGCCGCCGAGATTCCGCGCATCTTCCAGCAAGACACCTATCTCAACTGCAAGCTGGCCATGGTGACGAATCCCGCGCCCGTCAAGGTGGGCGCCGCGCTAAGGCAGCTCTCCGACGCCGTGCCGCCGGCCAAGCTTGTCGTTGGCGGCTACAACGTCACGTACCGCCGCGAGGAATGCGACACCGCGATGCTCGCGCTTCCGGAGAACGACGACCCCGCGCCGCTGTTGGCGTTCAGGCGCGCCGGGCTTGGGCGCACGCTTGCGTTCACTGGCGAGCTGTCGGGACCGCACTCCGCGCCGCTCATGACGTCCGAATACGGCGCGGAGTTCACGGCGGCGATCGCGCGCTGGACGCTCGGCGAAGAAGGCGCGTCCGCATCGGGCTTCTACTTCGAGCGCAGGGCGGTGGCCGGCGGAATGCGCATCACGGCGGTTGCGGAAAGCGACAATCCGCTCGCCGCGCTCTCGAACGCGGGGCTGCCGATTGTGACGATAGTCCAGCGCGAAGGATCGGGTCCGGAGAAAGTGCATGGCGCGCTCAAGTGGGACGACGCGGAGACGCTTTCCGCCTTCGTTCCGCTCTCGGGCGGAGAGACGGCGTTCCCAGTTGTGATGCTTCCCTCGGGCAAGCCCTTGGCGCTGCCGCCGATATGCCTGCCGTATCCAGGAGAATACAGGCGCGCGACGGATCCTCGTGCCGGGCAGCGCAATCTCGCGCGGCTTTCCGAGGCGACGGGCGGACGCTCCCTCGCAACGGCGGATACTGCGTGGGACGCTCTGCCGCCGTTCCGCCACGCAATCCAATTGGCCCCGGCAATCTACCTCATCGCAGCGCTCGTTATTCTCGCGGCAGTCGCCGCCGCGCGCCTTGGATGGCGAATCGCAGTAAAGATGCCGCCCCTGCCGAAGATTTCAAGAAGGCCAAGGGCTCCAAAGACTTCGAAGGGCCAGGAAAAGCCAGTTGCCCCGGACAAGCCGGAAAATCAGGGAAAACAGGAGAAGCCGGCGAAAACGGACAACCCGGAGGAAAGCGGCACAGCGGCGGCCTTCGCCGCGGTGCGGCGCCGCGTGCGCAGATAGCGCTATGCCGCAGGGAGGGAAAGCGTGAACACGCATCCGCTACCCTCGTGCGAGGCGACGGAGAGGGTGCCGTCCATGTCGGCCGCAAGCGCATGCGAAATGGCAAGTCCAAGCCCAAGGCCGCCCTTCTCCGCGCTGAGCGCGCTGTCAGCCCGCCAGAAGCGTTCGAACACGTGCTCCATCGCGTCCGCCGGAATGCCAGGGCCGCGATCGGCAACCGCAACGATGATGGCAGCGCCTTCGCGGCGCACTTCCACGTCAACTGGACCGTCGGAGGCTGCGTACTTGGCGGCATTGCCGAGAAGGTTGAGAAGTATCTGCTTCACGGCGTCGGCGTCCACAAGCGCCGCACACTCTTCTTCGCCGACGTGCAGCGAGATGCCGTGCTGCGCGAACTCGCCGCGCACCACCTCCACTGCGTCCGCGGCGATTTCCGCCACGTCCACGCGCTCCATGCGGTAGCGGCGGCGGCCCTGCTCGAGGCGCGAGAAGTCGAGCAGATTCTCGACGAGGCGAACCATGCGCGCATTTTCGGCGGCGATCACGTCGTATGCGTGGGCGCGCCGCTCGTCCGTGGCAAGCCGTCCGCCGCGCAGCAGATCGGTCCACAGGCCGATTCCCGCAAGCGGCGTCTTCAGCTCGTGCGAGGCGTTGGAGAGGAACGTCGTCTTCATCATGTCGTCGCGCCGCGCCTTCGTGGCGGCCCTCACGAGCAGCCACGCGCCGCCTGCGAACACGATCACCAGCATCGCGCCCAGAGCGACGACGATGGGCCAAGTGGCCACGAACGCGAAGCCTGCCGCCTTCGGATTCTGCTTGAACACCACGCCGCAGAGGTATCCGTTCCGCCTGACGTCTCGCGCCCATACCACATAGTATCCGGCGAGGCGGCATATATCCGAGTTCGGCGGCTTCTTCTTGTGCCGCGGTTCAGTGCTCCATGCGCCAAGCGAGCCGATTCCGTCGATCGCCTTCAGAACCTCAGGCGGGACGTCGTTCGTGCACACTATTCCAGACCTCGCGCGCCACACGAACGCGCCTGCGGACGGCTTCTGGCCGAAAAGCTCGTCCAGCTTCGCGCGGAACTGCGAACTACGCATCACAAGGCTGTTCAGATGCTCCCCTTCAACGCCGGCGAACACGCTTGACGAGGCAATCCTGTGCACCTCCTCCAGCGCCTTGGCGCGCGTCTCGCGCTCACGCTCGGACGTGAGACGGTGCAGCTGCACGAGCGCCACCGCGGTGAGCACGAACGCGGGAATGCACGCCAGGAAGAAGTAGAGCTTCAGGTCTCGTGTGATCATGTGTATGCGCCTCAAGCAATGCGGCGTCCCCAGCAAGGAGGACGCCGACCGTCAAATGGAGCGGGCGAAGGGAATCGAACCCTCGTAAGAAGCTTGGGAAGCTCCTATTCTGCCATTGAATTACGCCCGCATTGAGCTGCCCCCATCGTCAAGCCTTGCGCCGCCGAGGCGGCGTTTGGCGGAAAGGGAGGGATTCGAACCCCCGATACCTTGCGGTATGCATGATTTCGAGTCATGTGCATTCAACCAGGCTCTGCCACCTTTCCGTGGGAACGGCCTTAAAGTTTATCAAATCACCCCGCCGCCGTCAAGGGGGTGAAAAAGAAATCAACTGTGGCGCGGATGCACGCTGCCGTCGTTCGGCACGCTCTGCACCGCCATCAGGAGATCGTGGCTCTCGCCCGGCTTGAGGGTGTAGGCGACGTCGCAGGGCGTGGAGCAGGGCTCTACGCACACGAACTTCCTCCATCCTTCTTCGCCGAACGCCTCCACGTTTGCGGCGCTCTCCTCGCCAGGATTCCACACCACGAGGCGGCGGTTGCCGCGCGAGACGACGGCTATGGCGCGGTTGAGGCCGTGATCCATCAGCACGTACTCGTATCTGGTCACGTCGAAGATCTTGCTGCCGCCGCCATGCACCTCGCAGGCGCCAGTCCACACGCGGCCCGTCTTCTCGGGTTCGTTCGTGTCGGTGAACTGGCAGCCGTCCACCCCGAGCACCTCGGTGCGGTCGCGGTCGCGCACGAGGAAGTAGGGGTGAAAGCCTTCCGTCACGTCGAACGGATCGGAGCCTGTGTTCTTGGCGTGCAGGGCGAGCGTGAGCTTCATCGACACGGAAACCTTCAGCTCCAGCTCGAAGTCATGAGGCCACACGGCGCGCGTGGCGTCGTCGCTCGCGCACGCAAGCGTCAGCTCCGTGAGGTCCTCTGAATATTCAGAGCCCTTCACGCGCCAGCGCGCGTAGCGGGCGAGGCCGTGCTTTGGCGCGCCTTCGGGTCCGTTGGCCGCGAACCACGGCCAGCAGACTGGTATGCCGCCGTGTATCTCGACGCCGGCGGGCGAATCGTCGTACTGGTGTGGCATGTACAGAACGGGCATGTTGCCCGTTGGACGATAAGAAATCGTCTGCGCGCCGAAGAGCGATATCTCCACCGTGCCATACTGGTTCGCGAGCACCGCGATGGGCGCATCGTGGCGTGACGGACGGAACACTATGCGCCCTGGCGCGCCGAAACGGCGGTTGAGCGACTCGCAGTCCGCATTGCGCGGCGCGGCGCTCACTTCGCGGCCTCCGGCGCGGGGGCCGCAGGCGCTGGCGTGGCGGAAGTGGCGGGCGCAGGGGCGGGCGCCGCAGTCTCAGCCGCAGGGGCCGCAGCCTTGTCGCACTTGCCGCTGCACGAGAACGGCCAGCACTTCATCTTCCAGCACACTCCGGCCGCAATGCCCGCGATCAGCAGAAGCGTGAACACAAGCTTCAGCCAGCCGTGAGATGCGTACGGATCGCGCGCCACGGCCGCGCCGAGCGGCATGTCTGCCGGGCGCGTGAACGTGCGCGCAAGGCCAAGCGAGAACGTGAGCGGCCTGTTCACCGCCCATCCGCATGCGTTGAGAATCGCGCCGAGATCGCGCGCGCGCAGCTTGAACCACGCGAGGATGACGCTCGGCAGCGACACCAGCAGGATGATCGCAAGAACGCCGAGAAGCGTCTGCCACGCGGGCGTCTTCGTGAGGATTGAAAGGAGCCCGCCGCACGCCGCGCCAACGAAGCCGATGCCGATGCCGATCGCAGCCACGCTGGAGGCGAGCGCAGCGCCGTTTGGAGCAGGAGCGGCGGCAGGGGCCGCAGGAGGCGTGGCCGCCGCGGTCGCAGCGGCGCCCACCTTGGCGACGGCGGCGTCCTGCTTGGCCGACAGAAACTTCTTGCACTGCTCCGAGATCGTGCCGGCGATCTTCGCCCACGGCGCCCAGAACGCCTCCTTGAGGGAGACCTGCGCCTCCACCACCTTCGAGACCACGGCGTCCCAGTCGTTGCCCGCGCAGTCGTAGAAGATGCCGTTGCGGCCCGCGTAGAGCGAAGCGGTGGAACCGGCAGTGACGACGGCGCACACTTCGCGCGCCTCGCCAGTCGCCTTGCGGGAGAGCTTCACGTAGAGGAGGCAGCACTTGCTGCGCTCGGCGAGCGCGACGTGCGCGGCCTCGTCGGCCACATGGAAGCAGAGGCTGCAGGCACGGCCGTCGATCACGAGCGTGCCGGTGCGGAACACGCTGTCGCGCGAAGCGTCGTAGAGGCAGGCCTGGTTCACGTAGTTCTCGAGCCAGTCCATGAGATTCGCGGCGTAGCGCAGAGCGCGCTCGCAGTCAACGAGGCGCGAGTATTCGTCGGCGAGGGCAAGATCCTTCCCGATGAGCGCGTTGATCTCGGCCTGGGCCTTGCCGCCCTTCACGAGCTCGGCGAGCTTCTCGCCGCCCACGCCGGCAACGGCGTCGCCTGCCTTGGCGGCAAGCCATGCGCCGTATGGTGCAAGCTTGGCCTTGACTGCGGCCCATTCGTCGCGGGTGATGGACTCCACCCCCTCCACGCCGAGCACTGGGGCTGCGGCGGCCTCCGCGAATGCGCGGAAACGTCCCTGCCAGAGCGGATTCACGCCAGATGCGAGCGGGAGGAACGGCGTGGGGTCCGCCGCAACGAGAGGCATGTCCTCGGGCGGGGTGAAGTATTCGTCGATCTTCGCCTCGACGGCTGCGAAGGCTGCGTACGCGGCGGCCGTCTTGTCGCCGAGGGATGCAACGGCCTTTTCGCCGTCGAGCCATGAAAGATATGCGGAGGCATCGGCGAAGAAGGCGTCCACCTTGGCCTTGTCGACGCCGTCTTCCCCGCTACGGTCGGCCACTGCGCCTTCTGCGGAGATGATGGCGGCGATGGCGGCGGAGATTGAGGCGTCGGTGGTGGACTTCACTGTGATCACGCCGTCGCCGTTGAACGGCTGGCCGTTGAAGATCGTAGTGGTGCCGGTGACGTCGGCAAGCGAGATGGACGTGCCCTCGGCGCGGCCGGCGCGGGAGAGGATGTTCTTGAAGGACTTGAGCAGCGCCTTGCCGTCATCGGTGGATTCGTCGAGATCCGCAAGCGATATCTCGTCCTTGCGCGCAAGGAGGAAGTCGAGGTTCTTGAAGCGCTTCCTGAGCCATTCCACTGCGGCGCGCACTTCCGGCACGCGGATGCGTCCATCGCCGTCCGAGTCGAGCAGCTTGAGAGTCTCGGCGTCGAAGCGCAGGGCGTCTGTGGACGCCGACAGCACCGTCCAGAGCTTCTCGTCCAGCTCGCCGATTGCGGCAACGTCGGCGCCGGAATCTAGCTTTACCTGCACGCACCGCGCAGACTTGAAGAACTTCCACTTGTAGTCCATGATTAACGCCTTTCTTTGAAGAGGATTTCTGCTGATGAAAATTATATCAAAAACCCCGCCCATCTATCAACGACGAATCACTCGGCACTAGGCTCGTCTTGCCGCAAGTTCGCGGATGCGGCGGGATGTCCTCACCGCGCAGAACTGCTTGCCGCACATGGAGCAGTGGTCGTCGCCGTGGGCCTCGTCGGTGAACGCGCGGGTCTTGAGCCAGCGCGCCTTGGCGCGCGCGGGGTCGAGGCAGAGGGCGAACTGGCGGTCCCAGTCGAACTCGGCGCGCGCGGCGGCCATCGCGTCGTCGCGGTCGCGCGCGCCGGGCAGATGGCGCGCCACATCGCCCGCGTGCGCGGCGATCTTGTAGGCGATGCAGCCCTGATGCACCTCCTCGCCGTCGGGCAGGCCAAGATGCTCGGCGGGCGTCACGTAGCAGAGCAGCGACGCGCCGTATGTGGCGGCAGCCGTGGCGCCGATTGCAGAGACGATGTGGTCGTAGCCAGGGGCGATGTCGGTGGTGACGGGACCAAGCACGTAGAAAGGCGCCTTGCGGCAGACCTCCTGCTGGCGCTCCATGTTCATCTGGATCTGGTCGAAGGGAACGTGTCCAGGCCCCTCCACCATCACCTGCACGCCGCGCGCGCGGCAGCGGTCCACCAGCTCGCCGAGAACGTCCAGCTCGCCGAACTGCGCGTCGTCCGAAGCATCCGCAAGGCAGCCCGGCCTCAGGCCATCGCCCAGCGACACCGTCACGTCGTGCTCCGCGAGAACGTCCATCACCTCGTCCCAGCGCTCGTATAGCGGATTTTCCGCATTGTTCTCGAGCATCCACTCCGCCATGATCGCGCCCCCGCGCGAGACGATTCCCATCCTGCGCTTCATCGCTGCGGGAATGTGGCGCAGAAGAAGGCCCGCGTGGAGCGTCATGAAGTCGACGCCCTGCTCGGCCTGCGCGCGTATGACGTCGATCAGGAACGATGGATCCATCTTCGGGATGTCGCCCGCGAGGCGCGAGACGGTCTCGTACACGGGCACAGTGCCGAGCGGACGCGGACTCGCGTCCAGCATCCCCTGGCGTATGGCCCTAAGGTCGTCCGCGCCCACCGAGAGGTCCATCACGAAATCGGCCCCCGCCTCGAGTGCGATCTTCAGCTTCTCCAGCTCGTCGCCCTTCCCCGAATGCGTCACGCTGCGCCCGAGGTTCGCGTTGATCTTCGTGGTGAACATGCGCCCCACTCCCACAGCGCGCGCGTTCGCGTGGTGGATGTTGAGCGGTATCACGGCCTCGCCGCTCGCAACGGCAGCGCGCACAGTCTCCACGCCTACGTTTTCGTCTGCGGCCACTGTCTTCATGGCCTCGGTCACAACGCCCTTGCGGGCCGCTTCAAGCTGAGTCATTTTCCCTCCGGAATAATTTGGTAGTTAGGTGGTTGGAGCGTCTTCCGGCTGTGCGGCCTGAGGTTCGGCCTCGTTGGCCTCAGACACCTCGCCAAGCGTCTTCGTGCCGGAGAGAAGCGCCACCACCTGCTGCTGCACTTCGGCGATGTTCTCAAGCCTCAGGCGCGGATCGAGCACCACGAAGCTCTCGCCCGTCTTGCGGTGTTCATAGACGCGGATGATCGTGCGGTCCTCCTGCTCGTGCGCGTCGCGCTCGACGAGGATCTTCGAGCGCTCCAGCATCACCGCGAGCACGTACACAACGTTCTTCATCGCCGGGTCGTCGAGCGAAATGAGGCGGCGCAGAAGCTCGTCGGCCGTCTCCTTCTTCAGCGGCTCCTTGCGCGCGTCGGGCGGGGGCGGCGCCTTGTACACGCCCTCCCACAGGCTGAACGGCTCCCAGTCGCGCGGAGCCGTGTTCCAGCATTCGGGATGGCAGTCAAGACGCTCGTATCCACCTTCGGCCTCCTTGAGCACGGACACCACTGGCGCCTTGTCCACAAGCTGCTTCTGGCATATCGTGCAGACATGCCCGCGGCTTCTGATGTTCCATTCCTGCGACATCGCCTCTCCGTCACTTGTACTCGATCGTGGCCTTCTCGCGAAGCTCCGCCACAAAGGCGTCAACCGCGCGCCCCCTCGCCTCGTGGCGCAGCAGGTCGCGTATCTGGTCGGCAACGTCCACTAGCGTGAGCGGCTCGCCCTCCTCCGTTGCGAACTCGGCCTTGTGCGCGGCGAAGTACTCCTCAACGTCTGCCTCCTCCGGCTCGGGCACGCCCTGGCACGCCTGGCGCACGAGCGCGTTCACGCGGCAGCCCTTGCGCACCTGCGCGCGCAGCTCGTCCTCGCTCATCTTCTGCATCGCGAGGGCGCGCGAGAAGTTGGCGCGGCCGCCCATCTGCGTCACGATCTTCTCGATCTCGGCGTCCAGCTCGGAATCCGGCACGGGCATGTCGAGCTGCTCGGCCCGCTTCAGCAGCAGCTTCGCGCCTATCGCCTGCTCTCGGGCGCGCTCGAGCAGCTTCTCGAGGTTCGGCTTGATCTCCTCGGCCTTGACCCCGTGCTCGAGATAGAACTTCATCAGGCGGTCCATCTCGAACTGGACCGCCTCGGGCGAGATCAGTTCGCCGTTGACGTACGCCTGCTTCACCGCGCTCCCTTTCCGCCGATCTCCGAGCGGAACTCGACCCGTGCGGCGCGAAGCACGCTCTCGGCGCCAGCGTCGTCCACGCGCCTGCCGCGGCTAGTGGCCTCAAGCGACCTCTTCACCGCATCGCGCAGATCCGCGCGCCCGATCTCCTCGCCGAAGCCCATCTCCTTCACGAACACTGGGTCCGAGAGGCCTCCGCCGCGCACGTAGACCTTGTACTTGAACGCCGTCTTCGAGCAGCCAAGCGTGCGGGCCACGTCGTAGAGCGCGCCGAAGTCCTCGCGCGACGGCGAGAACACGGAGTCGGCGCTGGGCGCTGGGCACATGTTCACAGCGCCGCGCAGACCGCGCTTGGCGCGGGTGGGGTCGAGCAGATACGCCTTCACGTCGCCGCGCGAGGTGAAGTCCTGCCCGCGGTCGCGCAGGATGAGGCTTGGCACCGACTTGAGCATGTCGCCGAACGTCTTCTCGTCAACCGCATCGGGATTGCCCTTTTCGTTGAGCCTCGTCGCGTCCATCTTGCCGTCGGACTTCGTGCGGACCTCGTAGAGCTCGTACCCCGAGCCACCTCCCGGCATCAGGCACACGAAGAGAGCCTCCGCGCCGACCTTGTCGGGACGCTCCGCGTCCACGGCGTTCTTGTAGTAGTCGATCTCCGCGCCGCGGAACGCCGCGAGGAGGCTCTTGATGCGCTCGTTCGCCCTGCGGGCCTTCTCCTGCTCGGCGCGCTTCGCGTTCTCAGCGGCGAGACGCGCCTCGCGCTCCTTCTTCAGCGCAAGATCCTTCGCCTCCTTCTCCTTGCGCAGCTTCTCGCGGTACGCCCTCAGCTCCTCCTGCTGGGCCTTTGCGATCTCAGCCTGCTTCTGCTGCTCCTGCATCTCGTATTCGTGGCGCTTTCTCTCCATCTCGGCCTGCTTGTTCATGTAGGCGCGCCACACGAACCAGCCTGCCGCCAGCACCAGTATGAACCCGCCGATCAGCATGATCTCGTGCATGAGGGCGGTGCGCTCGCTCTCCTTCTTGCGCCTGGCAACGGCTGCGGCGGTGTCGGCGAGCGTGGAGCGCGTGCCGCGCGAGGGATCGGCCTGCGGCGCGCCGCCCTGCGCGGTCTGCTGGGGGCGCTGCGGCCTCTGCTGCTGCGGCTCGACCGGGGCCTCGCCGCCGAAGAGTTCGAAATCGTCCATTTCGTTCGTGTTCATCGTCTGCTCCTTATCTGCCTATTTTTCTCACGGTGATCGTGCGCGCCTCGCGCGAGGCGGCGCGCGTGTTCCAGCCCTTGAGGTACGGGAAGAAGTCTGCCCCGAGCTGCGCGGCCGAGGCGCGGCGCTCCGTGCGCACCACGTGCACGTGCAGGCGGCCGTCCTTCACTTCGTGCGTCACCTTGTGCTCAAGCCACTTCTCCGCGGACTTGGGATTCCATATCGCGAAGGACGAGGGGATGCTCTCAACAACGGTGTAGCCCTCGGGGAATACGATCTCGAAGTCGTCCACGTCGCTGTCGGTGCCGCTCAGGTAGATGGGCGAGCGGCGCTGGGCTGCGCTGCCCACGCCGAACACGTTGGACTGGAAAGCGGGCAGCTCGAGGGTGAGCGCGTCGCCCTTGGACACGGCATAGCCCTCGGCGTACGCGGAGAATGATATCTCGAACGGATAGCCCTTCACGTCCGTCTCGAGCGGAGACGTGGCGGTGGCGTTCTGCGCGATTCCGCCAAGAAGCTGCTGGTAGAAGCGCGCGCGCGCCTCGGGCAGTATCTCGGCGAAGTCCTTTCTTCTCTTGCCCACGGCGGCGCCCCAGGTGCGGTTCTTCACCGTGAAGTCCACCGCTCCGTTCGGGCGAACGTCAAGCTTCATCACGCTCTCCGCTCGCGGCGCCCAGTCCGCGCCGCAGTCCACGCGCCCGAATTCGTCGCGCTGCGGATCGTAGAAGGAGTCTCCGTGCCAGAAGCTAGCCGCCGCCGGAGTGTACTCGTTTTCGCCGCCGTACCAGAACGTGCGCACCGTGCGCATGAAAGGCACCCAGCCCTCGCGCCACTCCGCACGCAGAAGGAGCGACGTGAACGACGTTGGACGCGGCATCGCACGCCGCGCGGAGTCCTTCTGGCGGAAGCCGTGCGCATCGGACGTAGCGAGCGCGAACGAGCAGTCGAAGCCCGCCGCCTCCATCATCGCGAAGGCGAGGTTCATGCGGTCCGCGTCGGAGCCGTAACCCTCCGCCAGCACCACGTCCGGCGCAGTGAAGGCCCTGTCGAACGGCAGCTCGAAGAGGCCTGGACCCGTCACCCTGAGATTTCGGGCGAGGAACGAGCGTATCGCCTTGATCCGATCCTCCGGCGTGCGGCAGTCCTTCACCAGCTCCTTCGCCTTCGCCGCCGCGGCCTCGCTGCCGCGCTCGCGCGCCGCCTCAAGCGGCTTCGTCAGCGACTTTCCGTACGCCTTCCAGTCGGCAGTTGAAACGGCGAAGGTCGGCCGCCAGCGCGCCAGAGATGGCTGCATCGGCTCGTTAGGAATGCGCGGCGGCTCCTTCATCTTCCACGTGAACGTGCGCGCGCCCGCCGCGTTTGTGACCACCGAGAACTCGCCGCCCGGCCAGAGGCACGCTCCGTCCTTCACGAACTTCGAGTTCGCCACCTTGAACGGCATCCCGCGCGGCACGTGCAGCTCCACGCTCTCGAAGTCGACTGGCGACCTGTCGCCAAAGGAGTACGTGAAGGCCTGCGCCACTGGCGCGTTCGTGACGGCGCGCGCCACTACATACCTCACCACGCTGCCGATCTCGACGCCGGGCAGGTTCACGACGAGAATCTTCGAGGCGGGGTAGCGCGGCGCGGACGCCGCCCAGGAGGCGTCCATCTCGTTGATCTCGTGCGGCGACACCTTGAACGAGCGCCCGTCGCGGTTGCTCACCGTCGCCTCCACCAGCTCCACGGAGCGCGTGCACGGAGCGTAGTTGAACTTCAGCTCGCTCGCGTCCTTCTTGCCCTTGTAGGTGAGCACCTCGCGCTCCACGATGTTCGTCTGCACCCACGAGGTCGGGCTCGTGTAGTGGGTGATCGTCCTCTCCTCGCGCACGCGGATGTTCGCGTCCTCGTTCGAACGCGCGGCGAAGGAAGGCGTTTCGCGTTCGGCGGTCTCCGCCTCCTCGCGCGCAGCGCGCAGCGCCTTGTACTCGTCCACCGAGAAGTTGACGCCGGAGATCCTGAGAGCGCTAGTGGCGGCAAGCGCGCCGCCTTCGCACGTGACGGAGCGCGTGTAGCGGTAGGCAGGGGCGTCCTTAGTGCCGCCAGCGCGCGCATCCACGGCGCCAGGCAGCACCAGAGCCTCGCCAACGGACTCGTTGAGCGCCACGCGCACCTTCTCCTCCACGCCCGCGGTGAACGGCAGCTCAAGCGGGAAGCGGCGCTTCAGGAGGGCCGTGCTTCTGCCGAGGATGCTGTTCGCGAGGTTGAAGTTCTCCGTGACGAGGGGCAGGCGCAGCGTGTCGCGCGTCTTGCCGCGCATGACAAAGCCCGGGAAGCGGGCGATCGTCTTCGCGCAGAGCTTCGCGTCCGTGTCGCGCAGGTCGACAGGCTCCAGCTCGAAGGAGAGCAGCTCCGCGCCGGCCGAGATGCTGCGCACGAGCCCCTCGAACCAGCGGCGGCGCTCTTCGGGCGTCTTGCGCAGCAGGGCGTGGCGCACGTACGTGTCGTTGATGCCGGTGAAGGAGTAGGAGGTCGTCAGAAGCAGCGTGCCCTCTGCGTCGAGAGAGCCTGTGGACTCCACTCGCAGCATGTTCGCCTCGACGGGCGCCACCGGTGAGACGAGCAGCGTTTCGCCTTCGGGACGCGCCACCAGATACGACTTGTCGGAGAGATACGCCGGGCAGAGATCCTTCGACGACTCGTCGGTGGGATCCATCAGCAGATACTGCTTTCCAAGCCCCCTGTCAACGCCCACGATCGCGTGGTTGAAGTACGGCATCGGCGCCTCCACGTCTATCTTGGCGCCTGCGTGGATCAGCACGGGGAACGCTTTCACGCCGGCGATGCGCAGCATGGCCACGAGAAGCGCGGCCTTGTCGCGGCAGACGCCGTAGCGGTTGTCGAAGGTGATGTTGACGTCGTGCGGCTCGTAGCCCGGCGCGTCGTCCTCAAGCGTGAGGCCCATGTAGCGCACCTCCTGCGAGACGAACTTGTAGAGCGCGCGGATCTTCGCCTCCTCTGTGGCGCAGCCCTTGACGATCTTCTCGACGGCGTTCGTCATTGCGGGAGTTGTCTTCGCAAGGTGAGGAATGCAGATGTCCCAGTACCAGCGCGACACGGTGGGCCAGTCCTTGATGGTGGAGAGGCGCAGGCCCTGCACGCAGCGGGAGAAAGCGGGCATGCTGGGCTCGGGGAAGGCCTGCGGAACGTCGCGCGCGGTCCACTTCAGCAGCTTGCGCCCGTCGGGAAGAGCGGCGTCGGGCGCGCGCACGACGGTGTCCTTGCCGTCGACCTTCACTCCGTTGCGCACGACGGCGTGGAGGACGGGGAGCGCCGCCGGCTGGTCCACGGTGATGGTGGTGGCCACTATGGGCTGCGTCTGCTCGAGCACGTTGATGTCCGCCCACGTGTTGCGCATGCGCGCCTTGCGGGTGCGGCGGAAGAAGCGCACGTGGCGGATTTCGCCCGGTTCGAGGCCTGGCACGGTGCAGGAGAGCGTCTTGTCGTGCGGATCGACGATGTTCGCGCCCATGGACGAGTTGTCCGTGGCCACCTTGAGCGTCTTCTTGAAGTCGACTTGACGCACCTTGCCGTCCACGCCCACGATCTCTACGCACAGGATTCCCGCGTCGCCGTAGCGGTCGTTGTAGTCGAGCGAGATTCCCGTATGCGAGCGAACGCCCTTCTCGGTGAGCACCTTCACCCATTCGTCGTCCCACGTGATGTCGGTGCCGTCGGGCTCGAATCGCGTGTGCACGCGGTCGTCGATGGTGACGCTGTCGGCGTCAGGGAAGCGCTCGCGCGTGGCCTTTGCTGCGGCGGCGATTGTCGCCGCGGGGTCGGCGAGAAGTGAAGCTGGCATCTCCGGCGCCTCGGCGGCGACGGAAAGCCAGGCGATAGATGCTACAAGAGCTGTTGCCAGGCACATTTTTTTCATGGCCCATAGTTTATCATAAACACGGGCCTTCCGCAAATGGCAAAATCGCGAATGGAGGCTAGAATCTGATGCTTGGCACCTCGTTCAGCCGCCCAACAAGGACACACCCCTAGCCGCGGCCGAAGTCGGGCTGGTCGCGGCCCTCGAAGTTGGTGCGCGGGCGCTTGTGGCGCTTGGCGTTTGCCGGATGCACGAATTTCTTGCCGCCGCCGCCATTCTTGGGTCCGCCCCAGAAGTGCGAGCCCGGATGGCGGGCCTGCCCCTTCTTGTTGTGCGCCCCGCCGCGAATCCACGGAGGCGGAGGAGCGCCGCGGTCGTCATGCGCGGCCGGCCGGCCGTATGGACCTTTCCTGACCTTCCCGCCCTTGCCGCCGCCTGCATTGCGCGCGGCGATCTTCTCCTCGGCGAGCTCGGAGTGGAACGGCTGCTCGCGGTCGATCGGAATGGACTTCTTGATGAAGCGCTCGACGGCGCGAAGGAGGTTCACCTCCTCGGCTGCGACGAACGAGATCGCCGTACCGCTGCCGCCCGCTCGCGCGGTGCGGCCGATGCGGTGCACATAGCTCTCCGTCTCGATGGGCAGCTCCATGTTCACCACCACGTCGATGTCGGGCACGTCGATGCCGCGGCTTGCGATGTCGGTGGCCACCAGAACGCGCGTGCGGCCGTCCTTGAAGCTCTTGAGGGCGCGAGTGCGCTGGTTCTGCGTCTTGTCGGAGTGAATGGCCGCGGCGACGATGTTGGCCTTGCCGAGCTTGCGCTCCACACGATCGGCGCCATGGCGCGTGCGCGCGAAGACGATCACGCGGTACCATTGCGGATGCGATTCGAGAAGATGCACGAGAAGGCTGTCCTTGCTGCCCTTCTCAACGAGCATGCACTTCTGGTCGATCTTGTCCACCGTGGGCGCCTCGGGGCTGATCATGATCTGCACAGGATCGTGCACCAGCTCGCCGGCAAGCTCGCGTATCTCGGGCGACAGCGTGGCCGAGAAGAACAGCGACTGGCGCATCTTGCCCTCAACGCCGTTCGCGGTGGCGCCTTCGGCCACCTTGTTCGGCGGCAGCTGGGAGATGATGCGCTTGATGTCCGGAAGAAAGCCCATGTCGAGCATGCGGTCGGCCTCGTCCAGCACGAAGAGCTCAACCTTGTCGAGGAACACGTGGCCCTGCGTCATGAGGTCCATGAGCCGCCCCGGCGTGGCGATAACCGTCTCGGCGCCCTTCTTGAGCGCCTTCACCTGCGGCACCTGCGACACGCCGCCGAA
>CAMIVJ010000010.1 GCA_946401765.1 uncultured bacterium
GGCGAAGAAACGAGCCTCGTCGATTGCGCGGTTCGCGGCAAGTTCATCATCCGACAGCACCTTGTTGTAGACGCGAACGGCCTTGATTGTTCCCACCAGATAACGCGCATTCAGCTCGCTCTGGGAAAGCCCGCCGTTCGCACCGGCGCTGCCGAGCGTCCACGTCTGGACGCCGGGGCTTGTATTGGAACTTGAACCGCTTTTCCATGAACTGAACGAGACGTCTTCCGTCAGAGTCTGCCTGTGCGCCGCCGAGTCGAGACCGGCGTTGAGGTACCTGCCGTGCCAGCCGCCGATCTTCGAGCGGGAAGCGGGGGCCAGCCCCGTGGTGTAGTCCGCCTTGAAATGGACCGTTGTCAGGTTGTCGCTGTAGTAGATGTTGGCCCGGTCGTTCCAGTTTCCGAACATCGTAGGCCAGGAAGTATGATTCTCGCTGCTCTTCACGTCGCAGACAATCTGGATTGTCAGCTGGCCGCCAAGGTCCTGGGCATATTTAAGCACACCATAGGTACCGCCGTCGAAACGGTATCCATCCGCCGTCCATGCGTTCGCCGGGCTGTCGTTTCCGACTAAGACGGCGTCGTTCGCCGCGCGGCCGATGTTCTTCCAGGTTTCCGCAGCGTTGTCATGCGCCTTCAGAAGACCTGCATTGCGTATTCCGTCAAAGTTCAAGACAAGGTTGTCCTGCGCTACGTAGTTCGACGGCTCGTAAAGGAGCCCCGCAAAGGAGCTAGAAATGCACATCACACAGGCAGAGCAAAGCGCAACCGACCACTTTGATCCCTTCATCGTCCACTCTCCTTTCTCTAACGCCCGGTGGCGGCGTGCGTCATATCACGCGAAAGCCGGAAACGGCGTCCACCTCGATCTCGAAAAGCCATTCATCGCGGCATACGTCGCACACCGTCTCGGCGGCGAAGTGCGCGTCAAGCGCGTTCGCGGCGAGCCACGCGCGCCAGGCCCCCAGAAACTCGGGGCGCTTGAGATAGACTACAGCGCGCGTGACGTCAGCCCACGTGCGGCCGCGGCTCACGAGAATAGCCTTCACCGCGTTCATGGTGCAGTCTATCTGCCGCACGATGTCGCCCACGTAGGCTACGTCGTGCGAGTTCGGCTTGATGGAAGCGGTGCCGCTCACGAAGAGGCTGCGTGCGCCGGGCGTGATTATCTCCGCCGCTCGGCTGAAGCTCGAACGGTACGCCATCGCCGGGGCCTGCAGGGGCGATTCGACTATCTCCGCGCGCACCCCGGCGCGCTTCGAGCGCATCGCTATCGCGCCCGCCACAAGCGCCGCGCCGTCCGCATTCGAGCAGCCGATGCCCGTGGACGCCGGAAGGAACGTCTCGAACACGCGCCGGGACTCGAAGAACGCCGACCGCGCCGCGTTGAACTCTCCATACCAGTCGCACACGTCGTCGATGTACAGCCATGTGCGCACGACTTCCGCAAACGTCATGCCCGCCTCGGCCAGCACGGCCTCCAGCTCATGGAAGACGGACGTCGCCTGAGCGCCGCGCGCCGCCGCCAGGTCTGCCGGCAGCACCCCCGCCGCCAGCAGGTACTGCGCATCTTCGTCTTCATACACGCTGGCCACCACGCGGCCGCCGCGCACGATGGTGCGCACCACTTCTGCGCCTGGGGCGAGGAACGGCAATTCCACCGGCGGAAGCTCACCTCCCGCACGGCAAAGACGGAAGGCCGGCACGTCCGCGCGAGAACGCGAAAGCACCTCCTCCTTCGTTCCCCATAGAAAGACGGCTTTGGCTTGAGAGCTCATGCCGTGCATTATACCAAATTCGCGTACAACGCGACAGTCAAAAAATCGGCGCACGGGGCTAGAACATCATCGACCAAATCAAAACGCAATCCGGAATTAGCCCCGGAAGCAGCCGATTCGGGCAGATTGTGGCGTTCGAGACGGCCGATCACAGATGGATCGGCCTTGGGATCGGCAAGCGGAAACACAGTCTCGTAGCTGCCAAGGCACGGCGGGCCGAGGCAGCGCGCCACGCGCAGGTCGCGCGGCGAGTCGCCGAACACGTAGACAGCAGACTCTGCTGTGGTGCGGCGGCATATCGGCGCGAAGCACGATTCGTCGTGGCGCGTGCCATCCTCGCCCACCGGCACTTCGTCGGGCGTGCCCTCGTAGTGAGTGCCAAGCGCCTTGCGCATGAGCGCCTCGTCCACCTTCTCGCGCGGCCTCACGCTGAACGGGTAGTCGTCGCTGGGCCATTCGCCGCCGGTGAAGATGCGAACGAGATTGCGCCATCTCCCCTGGTTGACCGGAGCCTTCCACTTCGTCTCGCCCTGGAAGGCTCGGGCGAAGTCGAAGTCGGCCGCGCAGCCATCGAGCGAAGGCGAGCGTACGTCGCCTTCGCGGAACGATCGTATGGTGTAGCAGTTTGGGATGAGCGCCACCTCGTCGTCGGGAACGCGGCGCGCCACGTAGCGCTCGCGTCCATGCGCCACCTGCACGATCCACGCCTCCTGCGAGTCGGCAAGCGTGTAGATGCGTCCCGGAGAGGCATAGCCCCAGCGCTCCACGAGACTGGTGAGCACTTCCACCGCGTGCCGGGCGCTCGTTGCGCGCTCCGCCGTCGCGCGACGCAGGTTGTAGCCTATGCCGCCGTCAACAAGGCCCGCCTTCTCGTCCGCCGGTGGCTCGGTTCTCGCGCTGTTGGAGCACACGAGAACGCCGTTGTCGTTCACGAACGAGTCGCAGAACGACGACCCGCCCTTCGCGAGGTACTTGAACTCGCTCCAGTAGAATCCGAACGTGCGCTCCACCTGGGGCACGGCGGCATGCCCGGCCTCGGCGGGCATTACGGAGCCCGGAGGGAAGGCGCGCGGGGGAACATAGCCGTGGCGCACTGCCGGGCGGCCACTGTCGTCCTCGTTGTGGCCTACAATTACGCGTCCGGTAGCCGTCGCGCGGCGTCCTGCAACAACTGAAGTGCACATAGCTTCACCCTTGCCCGCTGGACTGCATGAGACACATCTCGCGGCGGCATGATGCGGGCAGCTCGACGACGGCAGCCGCAGCCGCAAGCCCGGCCCCGAAGCCCGCCACGAGCGCGAGCCCCGCCGCCGAGGGATTGGCGGCTATGGTGAGCGGCACCGAGCACGAGCCGGGATTGGCGTACTTCTCGCCGCTGGTCAGAAGCGAGCCTTCCAGGCCGAGCGCCTTCGCAAGCTGGCGCACCATGTACATGTTGGCCTGATGCGGCACGAAGATCGATGGAGCCTGGTGGGAGGCCGCGAGAAAATCGGCGAGAAACGACGTTACAGGACCCGCCACGAAACGGAACACGCCGAAACCGTCCATGCGGATCTTCCCGTCCGCGCCGCATCGCAGAACGTCCGCTCCTGAACCGTCGGTGTAGAAGTCGAAATGCGCGGGGGCGGCGGAAGGAGGGGCCGAGACGAGAGTGGCCGTTGCAGCATCGCCCATCACGGCAAGCGTGTTCACGTCCTCCGCGTCCACATGCGCGCTCTGCACGTCGCCGTCCACAAGCAGCACCTTTCTTCCGGTGGCTGCCGCAAGCTGACCCGCCACGAAAAGCCCGTACGGATATCCGCCGCACGCAAGCGAAAGGTCGAGCGCCGCAACGCCATGCGGCAGCCCCAGTGCGTGCTGCAGGCGAACGGCGAGTGCCGGGAAGCGCGCGGGATTCGAGAACGTCACGGCCACCACGCCGCCCACATCCGCAGCCTCGACGCCCTCCAGCGCCTTTCGGGCCGCTGGAAGCGCAAGGTCGTACACAGTCGCGCCATTAGTCGCCACACGGCGCGTGGGGAAACCCGTCGACTTGACGATTGCCTCCGCCTTGGCGGAGCCAACGAGTCCCGAGAGAATGGAAAGATTGTCAGCCGCGTTGGCCGGCACGCAGCCCACGACGGACTCCAGCAGGAGATGTGGCAGCGAAACCATCACACTGCAGTCGCTTCGCCGAACAGACGCCTCTTCAGCGTCTCGTGGTTGCGGGTCATCGCGAAGGCAGTCTGCTCGGATATGCATCCGCCGCGCAGAAGGTCCGCGAGCGACTCTTCGATCGACTTCATGCCGAGCGCGCCGCCGGTCTCGATCATGCCAGAGATCTGCGCCGTACGCCCTGTTGCGATCAGGTTCGCCACGCCGCTCGTGTTGATCAGCACCTCGGGCACAACCCAGCGGCGTGAGCCGTCGATGGAAGGCACGAGACGCTGCGCCACTACGCCGCGCAGGCACAGCGCCAGCTGGTGGCGGATGGTGTTCTGCTCCTCGGCGGGATACACCGCGACGATGCGCTCAATCACGCCGGCGCAGTCGGACGCGTGCAGCGTCGTGAACACAAGATGCCCAGTCTCGGCCGCGCGGATCGCGGTGCGGATGGTTTCGAGGTCGCGGATTTCGCCCACAAGAATCACGTCAGGATCCTGGCGCATCGCCTCGACGAGCGCGTCGTTGAAGCTCTTCGCGTCGCGTCCCACCTGGCGCTGGCTCACTAGGCAGCGTTCGCTCGTGTGCACGAACTCGATGGGGTCCTCGATCGTGATGATGTACCCCTCGTGCGTGCGGTTGATTCCGTTCAGCAGGGTGGCGAGGGTGGTGGACTTTCCGCTGCCAGTCGGGCCGGACACGATGACGAGGCCGTCGCGCTGCTTGCAGAACTCGGCGATCGAGCGCGGCAGCCCAAGCTCGCTCATAGAGCGGAACGTGTTGTCGAGGCGGCGCATGGCGATTGCCGTGGTGTTCGCCTCGCGGAAGAGGTTGAAGCGGTAGCGCGCGCCGTCTGGGGCGGTAATCGCGCCGTCCACCGAACCGTCCTGCATGAGCGTGCGGCGCACGCGCTCCGTGCCGTCGGGGCAGCCGAGAGGCAGCGTGGCGAGGCCCAGCTCCATCGCTATCTCGTCGACCTGCTCGCCGTTGAACGACATCAGGTCGGGACGGGGCGACAGGCGGCCGCGCACGCGGAAGCGCGGCGGCTGGTTTGTGGTGAGATGAATGTCGCTCGCGCCCAGGCTGGCGCATTCGGCGAAAAGACTTTCGAGAATCGGCAGCATGGGCGCGCTCCTTTTTCAGAATTTGCGCTGCGGGGGAATCAGCCCTGCGACGCGGTCTCGCTGGTGAACTGCGGGCGGCGCCCCTTGTAGAACCACATCATCACGGGCGTTGCCACGAAGACGGACGAGAACGTGCCCGCCACGACGCCGATCAGCATCGTGAGCGCGAAGTCGAAGATCGACCCGTCGCCGAACGCGAAGAGCGCCACCACCGCGAAGAACGTGGTGATGGAGGTTATCACCGTACGGCTGAGGCACTCGTTGAGAGCGCGGTTGCAGAGCGTCTTGAAGTCGCTCTTCTGGTCCCTGCGCAGGTCTTCGCGGATGCGGTCGAACACGACGATCGTGTCGTTGACAGAGTAGCCGATGATCGTCAGAAGCGCCGTGATCACCAAGAGCGACACCTGGCGCCCGCAGAGCGAGAAGATGCCGAGCGAGATCAGCGCGTCATGCGCGAGCGCCACGAGAGCTCCAAGGCCGAAGCCGAACTCGAAGCGGAACGCCACGTAGATCAGAATCGCGCACAGCGAGAGCGCCACGGCCCAGGTGCCGGACCGCTTGAGGTCCGCGCCCACCATGGAGCCCACCTCGTCCACCGAGACGGACTTCACATTGGCCTTGGGGAACGCGCTCTGCAGCGTCTTCGTCACATACGAGCCCACGTCGCCCTTGGCAACAGTCTTGCCCTTCTCGGTGTCGGCCGTCTCGCCCGTCTTCACGAGCAGCGTGGCGTCGCCCACGCCCTCCTGGTACTGGATCACGGCCGCGTTGTCGAAGGAAGTGAGCGCCTTGCGCACGTCGCCCACGGAGGGCTTGGCCTTCTGGTCAACCGCGTAGACGAGCGACGTTCCGCCCGTGAGGTCCACCGCCAGCACGGAGGCGGGCTGCGTGAACGCGCGGATGAAGAAGATCGCGACCGTAAGCACCACGAGCGAGAACGCCGCGATGCTGACGGGGCGGCCAAGCTTCACGAAGTCAACGTTCGGCACCTTCTTGAACACGTTGAGCATCTTGAAGGGCTTCATCGACTCGCTGTTCGTTGTCTTGTCGAAGACGAGGCGCGTCACCACCACTGCGGTGAACATCGAGATGATCACGCCGCCGGTGAGGGTGATGGCGAAGCCGCGCACCGGGCCGGTGCCCACGATGAAGAGGATTATGCCCGTCACGATAGTGGTGATGTTGGAGTCGACGATCGCGGTGAAGGCGCGGGCATAGCCGTTCCTGATGGCGCCGCCCACCGAGCTCTTCGCGGCGAACTCCTCGCGGATGCGCTCGAAGATGATCACGTTGGCGTCAACGGCCATGCCGAGCGTGAGCACGAGGCCGGCGATGCCGGGCATCGTGAGAACAGGCAGCTGCAGCGATCCGGTGGCGCCCATCGAGGCGTCCTTGGCGAACACGCCGAGCACGTTGGCCACCACCACGAGGGCGGCCGGCAGAAGCGCAATGTCGAGGAAGAGCGCCAGGTCGGCCACGAGGCCGGCGTACCAGTAGTAGATGAACATGAAGAGCGCCACGAGCGCGAAGCCCAGGCACGCGGCGACCACGCCGGCGCGCTTGGCGTCCTCGCCCACGGTGGGCGACACGGAGGACTCCGCAAGCAGCTTGAGCGGGGCGGGCAGGGCGCCTGCGTTGAGGTCGTTCGCCAGCTGCTGCGCCTCGGCCGGGGAGAAGTGGCCGGTGATCTGGCCCCTGGTGGTGATCTCGCTCTTGATCTCGGGCGCCGAGACGAGCGTGTCGTCAAGAATGATCGCCAGCTGACGGCCGCGGCCGCTGGGGTTCTTGGGCCCGTTGGGCATGTAGTTGCGCGTCACCTCGCCGAAGAGCTTCGAGCCCTTGGAGTCGAAGGAGAAGTCGATCTCGAGCGCGCCAGTGGCGGGATCGCGGTCGACGGCGGCTGAGGTGAGATACTCGCCGGTGATCGGCTGGGGATTGCCCTTCGCGTCGCGCGAGGGCGCGCTGCGGCTCACGAAGGCGCCGATGTAGGAGATGCCGTCCTTGGCCTTCTCCAGCATGAACTGGTAGCGGGGATCGGGCACGTGGAAAGCCGCGAGGCGCGCCGCGTAGCCGGGCTGGGCCGCAACCTTGTCGAAGTTCGCGGAGCGCACGAAGCCGGAGCCGCCGCGCTCGTAGCCCTCGGGACACGCGTCGGAGGCCATCAGCTTGTTGATGAGCTCGTCGTTGCGCGGGTGCAGAAGGCGGAACTCGAGGAACGCGGCGCTCTGAAGCGACTTCTTCATCTTAGCGCGCGTCTCCTCGTCGATGCCGGGCAGCTGCACGAGCAGACGATGGTCCTTCATGCCCTGGATCACGGGCTCGTTCATGCCCATGCCGTCCACGCGGCGGCGCACCACCTGCACGATGCGCGCGTCGCTGCCAAGCAGCGTCTCCTCGATCTTCTTCTCCACCTGGGCGGTGTCGTTGGAGAGCGAGGGGTTCGCCGCCACGATTGTCTCGCGCAGCTTGTCCCTGTCAACGCCCAGCGTGAAGGACGTGCCGCCCTTCAGGTCAAGGCCAAACCGAAGCTTGTCCTTCACCGGGAACGTGACATAGAAGGAGAATGCCGCGATGATGAACAACGCGAGCCATTTCCAGATGTTGTTGCGCGACGTAGAATCAGTATTCATTTAATGCCTCTTGGGTCCTTTTGCGAAACAGAAAGAATATTATAGTAAATCCGCGGCGGAATTTCAAGTACCTTGCCGCAGAATCGTCAGGGGGCGGAAACGGGCACTCCCTGGGTCTCTTTGTTCGTGCGCACGCGCACGGTCTTCGGGAGGGACGCCACCACCGCGCCGTCGGTCACAGTGGCGCCGTTGAGGTCGAGCGTCTTCAGCGCCGGCAGCTTCGCCGCGAACGCCACGCTCACTGGCTCCTTCGCGCCTGAAAGATCCACCACCTCAAGCGCCGTGAGCGCCGCAAGCGCCGCCGTGTTGACGTAGCGGCTGCCCGGCAGCTCTAGCTTCTTCAGATTCTTGTTGCCGGCGAGGAACGCGAGGTCGCCCACTGGCGTGGACAGGTTTCCGCCGTCCATGTTCCACAGGCGCAGGTACGTGAGGTTAGGCAGAGAGGCGATCGGAGAGAGGTCGGGAATCTTCTCGGCGAAGATCTTCAACTCCTCCGCCTGAGGCACCTGGCGCAGCCATTCGACGGACGTCATCTTCGTGAGGCCGCCGTGGAACTTCTTCACCTGCTTGAGCGCGCCGAGCGAGGCATATCCCTCGGGCGGCAGCTCGGCGGCGTAGAAGTACACCCGGTCGAGCTTGGGGCACGCCGCGAGCGGAGAGAAGTCCTTTAGCTTCGACCCGTAGAACTCGATGTCGGCAAGCTCCGTCATCCCCGCAAGCGGAGAAAGGTCGGCTATCTCCGAGTATGCGAAATCGAGCGAACGTATCTTGCGCAGAGCGGCAAGCGGGGCGATGTCGAGATTCTTGACGTCCTTTATGGCCAGCTTAGTGGCGTTGGAGAGAAGCGCGAAAGGCGCGAGCGTAGAGAGCTGCGAGCCTGAGACGCTCACCTCTGTCGCCGAAGGGAACTGGGCTATCGCCGCAGCCACGGTGGCGTCGTCCACCTTGTTGAACTGGAGGCGCACGTTCTGCGTGGCCATCCCGTCCGCATCGATCTTCTGCTTCACCGCGGCGATCTGCTCGGGCGTTGCGGGCTTCGAGAAGCGCAGCGAACCATACTTGAACTCCGGCTCGGCCGTGTCGGCCGCAGTGGTGCGGGCCTTGGCGAACGCCGCGACGTCGGCCGCCGGAGCTACGGCCGCCGGAACCGCCGCAGGAGGAGCCTGCACCGCAGGCGCCTCAACCGCAGGCGCCTCTGCCACGGGCTGCTGCACCGCTGGCTGCGGCACAACCGGCTGCTGAACGACTGGAGCCTGGACAACTGGCTGCGCCGCCACAGGCTGCTGCACCATCACGGGCTGCTGCACCAGAACAGGCTGCGCCACCACTGGCTGCTGCACTACGACTGGCTGCGCCACAACCACCGGCTGATGCACCACAACGGGCGGCGGCGGAGGTGGAGGCTGCGTGGCCTCGATGGCGATCGTGGCTGCGGTGCCGAGCACGTCCATCGCCTTCGTGAAGCCCTCGGGATCCGAAGTGCAGCCTGCGCAGACCAGCGCGGCGCATCCGAACGCGGCTTTGAGGTTTTTCATGTTCGTTCTCCTTTACGGTGAAATCACGCTACTTCTTCTTCGCGGGAAGCTCGCCGGTGACGTCCAGTATCCAGGCGACGTCGGCCCAGCAGGGATGCTCCTTGTCCTTGAAAAGTTCGCGCAGGATGGGCTGCTTCACCGTCTCGTCGCGGTTGAGTACGTCGTTGAACACCAGCTCCAGCATTTCCTTGGGCTGTTCCTTGTCGAGTAGGATGCCCACGAGAAGCATCGCGTTCTCGTCGGGAACGAGATTGAGCGCGCGCTGCAGGCATTCCTCCTTGCGGGACTTCGGCACTTTCCCGAACTGTTCGTGGAAGCGGGCGATGTCGCTCTCGGTGACGGCATTGGCAGGCTCCCTCCACTTGTCGGTGAGCTCGTCGAACGCGTTGACGAGCTTCTCCTCGCGGTCCTCCTCCGTCTCAGGCTCGGGAGGTGAAGGCTGCTCGTCATCGGCGGCGGCAGTCGAGGACGCGTTCGCGTCGCCGCCATCTTCGGCAACGGCTTTCTCGCCTGCTGGGCGTTCGGCCTTCGCCTTCGCGCCGTTTCTCCGCGTCTCTGCGCTCTCGGCCTTGCCGGAAGCTGGCGCCGCCTCATTCTCGCCGGCTGGACTGCGCGCGAGCCATAGCCACGCGACCACGGCCAGCAGCAGTGCGCTCGCCGCCAGAAGCGCTACGCTCGCGATTCTCTGGCTGCCTCTGCGCTTCATCCCTCTCCGTCCTTCCTCTTGCGCGCGAGGCGGCACACCACGCGGTCCGCGCCGAGGTTTCTGAAGCCGAGCGCCAGCAGCAATCTGCCGAACCAGCCGGACGCCTCCGCGCGCACTTCGCGCAGCTCTATTCCCTCGCGGTCGCAGAGCGCGCGGAAGTCGTCGAACGTGAAGAAGTGGGTGTTCGGCGTGTCGTACCATTCGAACGGCAGTTCGCTGCCCACGGGCATGCGTCCGGTGAAAAGCAGATGGAAGCGGATTCCCACGGCGGCGAAGTTCGGAATCGTCACCACGGCCTCGCGGGCCTTGTCGAGGATGTTCA
Source organism: uncultured bacterium (assembly GCA_946401765.1). Lineage (GTDB taxonomy): Bacteria > Verrucomicrobiota > Kiritimatiellia > RFP12 > UBA1067 > RUG572. Next base: position 10,237 of record CAMIVJ010000010.1, read on the forward strand.
CGAGAATCTCGCGCGGCTTCTTCACGGTCTGCAGGGTCTCGCTGAGAACGGCGAGATCGTACGCGCCGTCGGGAAGAAGCCCGAGCCCCTCGTCGGCGTCCTCGTAGAGAACATCGTGGTCCGCGCCCACGCTGCCCACTATCTTGTCGAAGTCGATGTCTATGCCGGTGCCCGTCACGCGCTTCTCGCGAAGGAGCGTGAGCAGCGATCCGGCTCCGCAGCCGATGTCTAGAACGCGCGAGCCGTCCGGCACCATGTCCACGATCGGCGCGTGCTTGCGCCTCTTGGCGGGCGGCACCTCCACATGGCGCGGCGAGAAGAAGGCGCCCATCAGCCTGCCGAGCTCCTTGGTGTGGGTGAGGAAGCCGTCGTGGCCCACCTTGATGTCGAGATGGGCGTAGCTCACGTGCTTTCCCTGGCGCAGCATCGCCGCCGCTATCGTGCGGCTCTGCTCCTCGCTGAAGAGCCAGTCGCCGGAAATCGAGATGAGAAGAAGCCGCGATGTGATTCGGCGGCACACCTCGTCGAGCGAACCGTACTTCACCGACGCGTCGTAGCGGTCCATCGCGTGCGTGATCTGCAGGTACGAGTTGGCGTCGAAGCGGGCCAGAAACTTCCTCGCCTGGTAGCCCAGATAGCTCTCGATGGCGAACATGGTGCCGAACCTCGCCGCGTGCTCCTCCTTCCACGCGGGGTCCCTGGCAAGCCAGTCCTCCTGCAGCTTGCGCCCGAAGCGGCGGTTCAGGAGGTCGAGCGAGAGGTAGGTGATGTGCGCCACCTGGCGAGCCTGCGCGAGGCCGTTGTTCGGGCGGTCCTCGGGGGGACGGTCGTAGTAGTCGCCGCGGTGCCAATGGGGGTCGAGCGTGATTGCATAGCGCCCCACTATGTCGAATGCGAGCGCCTGGGCGTTGAGCGCTGCGCCCGAGGCGATCATCACCGCGGCGTCCACCTCGTCGGGATGCGCCGTTATCCACTCTATCACCTGGATGCCGCCGAAGCTTCCGCCCACGAGCCCTGCGAGATGGGTGATGCCCAGCTCGCGCAGAAGCGCGCGGTACACCTCGACGGTGTCGCCGATCGAGAAGCGCGGAAACGCACCGCCCCACGGCTTTCCGGTGGCGGGGTTCACGCTGGAGGGGCCGGTGGTGCCCTTGCAGCCGCCGAGCACGTTCGCGCACACAACGCGGAAGCGGTTTGTGTCGATGGCCTTGCCCGGACCCACGATGCCCTCCCACCAGCCGGTGGGCGCGTCGTCTCCGGGATGTCTCCCCGCCACGTGCGCGTCGCCCGTGAGAGCGTGGCAGATGAACACCACGTTGTCGTTCTCGGGCTTCTCGAGTCCGCAGCTCTCCCACGCCACGTCCACGCGCGGCAGAACGCCCCCCTCCTCGAGGCGGAATCCCCCCTCGGGCAGCTTCAATGTGGTCACATGCGTCTCTACAACGCCCACGCAGTTCTTTTCTCTTTCACTCACAGCAGAGGATATTATCGCATATTCGAACGCCCGGCACAAGCGCAAAACGGCGTCACGGGGCGCGTTGCCTACACTCTGCGGAGGGCCTGGCCGATGAGGATCAGCACCGTGTATATCTCAAGACGGCCCGCGATCATCACGAGGGAATACCACCACTTCACGGCCCAGTGGAGCGAGGCGAACGTCTCGGTGGGACCAAGCGCGCCGAACGCCGGCCCCACGTTGCCTATCATGCTCAGCGCCCCCGTCACGGACTCCACCAGCCCAAGCCCCGAGAGCGCCCCCACAAGAGACGTCACCGCCACAAGCAGCATGTACACGAAGAGGAACGACGCCACAAGCGGAACGAACTCCTCCCTTCCCGACAGCGCGTTGAGGCGCAGCGACACTATCTCGTGTGGATGCAGCAGACGGCGAAACTCGTTCTTGAGCTGCTTCCAGAGGATGGCCCATCTCACCACCTTCACGCCGCCTGCAGTCGATCCAGAGCATCCGCCGATCAGGAACAGCACGAGCAGCACCATCTGCGCGCCGGGCAGCCAGCGCGCGTAGTCCGCCGTCACGAAGCCCGTCGTGGAGACTATGGACGCCACCTGGAACGCCGAATAGCGAAGCGTCTCTAGCGCGTCGCCGTATTGCGGCAGCTCGATCAGCGTCACCGCGCCCACTGCCACAAGGACGATGAGCAGGAAGCCGCGCAGCTCCGTGTCGAGAAACACCTCGCGAATCCTGAAGGTGATCACGTTGAAGTACAGCGTGAAGTTGACCGACGCCAGCAGCATGAACGCCGTGCACGTCCAGTCCACCGCGGCGCTGTTGAAGTGCGCCACGCTGTCGTTGTACGTGGAGAAGCCGCCCGTGCCCATCGTGGAGAACGCGTGGCAGAGCGCGTCGAACCACGACATCCCGAAATGGCGCAGCAGAAGCGTCTGCACCATGGTGAAGGTGAAATAGACGCACCACAGGGTCTTTGCCGTGGTGGCGATGCGCGACGTGAGCTTGCCCTTCTCAGGGCCGGTCGTCTCCGCCTTGATCATGCGGAAGCCGCCCACGCCCAGCAGCGGGATCAGCGCCACCGCGAGCGCTATCACTCCCATGCCCCCAAGCCAGTGCGTCTGGCAGCGCCACAAATTCACGCTCTTCGGCAGCGCCTCCACGTTCGCCATCACCGTGGCGCCCGTGGTGGTGAACCCGCTCACGCTCTCGAACACGGCGTCGGTGAACGTGGCCGCCGCGCCGCTCAGATAGAACGGCAGCGCCCCGAAGAGCCCTATGACGATCCATATTCCGCCCACCACGATGAACGCGCCCTCCACGCTGATCGTCTTCACGCCCCCCTTCTGTCCGTACCAGAACGCAAGCGCCGTCGCCAGGCTCGCCGCCATCGGAACGCCGAACGCGATCGCGGCGCGCTCCTCTCCGTGCAGGCATCCCACCGTGAACGGCAGCAGCAGCGCCGCGCCCACGATGCCCAGCATGTACGAGAATATGCGGATTACCGAGAACGACATGGCCTCATACCTTTCCGCAGAAGCTGTCGATGATGCGCTTGTCGGAGGAGCGCGTGACGAGCGTCACGCAGTCGCCCTCCTCGAGAACGGTGTTCCCATGGGGAATCTCCACCGTCTTGCCCGACTCGCGCAGCAGCAGCAGCCACTCTCCCGAGCTCGCGATCTCCTGCACGGCCTTTCCGGCGAACGGACTCTTCCCCGAGACCACGCACTTCACCACCTCGAAGCGCTGGCGGCACACGGTGTGCACCGCCAGCACGTTCTGCCCGCGAAGGCGGCTCAGCACCGCGTCCACCACCGTTCCCCGCATCGGCACCGCCACGTCTATGCCGAGGCTGGACGCCACGTCGTTGAACATCGAGCTCGCGGTGAGCGCTATCACCTTGGAGACGCCGCGCGACTTCATGTAGGAGGCGACGATGAGATTGCGGTCGTAGTTTCCTGATGCCGCCACAAGAGCGTCCGCCTCGTCGAGATTCTCCTCGCGGATGAGCTCCTCGTCCATCATGTCGCCGCAGAGTATCTGCACGTTGCGCAGGTCTAGCTTCGCCTGGCGGCACCTCGCCCCGTCCCAGTCCACCACGGAAACCCTTCTGCACACTCCTCCGTGCATCCTCTCAGCCACGAGCCTTCCCACATTGTCGGCGCCGAATATCACCACGTGCCCGTACTTCTTCACCGCCGGCAGGCGCGCGAACTTCACCAGCGCCGCCACGTCCGACTCCTTCGACAGCACTCCTATCCTGTCGCCGTGCGCCAGCACCGTGCTGCCGCAGGGCAGAAGCGAACGCTCGTCGCGGTCCACATACGCAATCAGCGCCTTCCACTCCGGATGGCGCGCCACGTCCGCCACCGCCACCCCGTCGAAGAAGTCGCCCTCCGTCACTTCAAGCTCCGTTATGCAGTAGCTACGCGCCACGTCTATCACGCGCCCGGCGGCGCCGAGCTCAAGCGCGCGCAGAACGGCGCACTCCGCCTCCTCGTCAGGGTTGAACACCACGTCCACATTGAACGACGCGCCCCTGTAGTACGAGAGGTTCCTCACGCGCGCGAGCGTCTTGATCTTCCCGTTCAGCGATTTTGCCAGCATGCTCGAGACGATGTTCATCTCGTCGCTCTCCGTCAGCGCCACAAGAGCGTCGGCCGACCCCACCCCCGCCTCGCGCAGCGTGGCCTGGTCGTTTCCGCTTCCCTCAAGCACCGTGCAGTCGAGCATGTTCGAGGCATGCCGCGCCTTGTCATGGTCGCGCTCCACCAGGCGCACGTCGTCGCCTTCAGCCACCAGCACCCTGGCCAGCTGCTCGCCCGTGAAGCCTGCACCTACAACTATCACCTTCATTTCAAAACCTCACGCCTTCACACTTTCAAACTCTCAAGCTTTCAAACCCTCAAACTTTCAAACCCATCATCGCATCCGCAAAGACCTGAAGATCGTCGTAGCGCGCTTCTGCGTAGTCGTCGAGCCCCGTGGGCTGGCCGTTCACTATGAACACCTTCCCGCCGGCCTGCAGCGTGAGGCGCGGCAGGCCGGCCGCCGGGAACACCGTGAGCGAAGTGCCCAGAACGAGCATCACCTTCGCCCTTATCGCCAGTTCCTGCGAACGCACGAACGCCTGTTCGGGCAGCGACTCGCCGAAGAAGGTTATGTCTGGCTTGAACACGCCGCCGCACTCGCACCGCGGCACCGTGCGCGCGGTGAGCGGACCCTCCGGCGCCGCGGCGATCATGGCGCATATTTCTTCAAACGTCTTCTGCGCGCCGCAGCTGCGGCAGTGGTGCAGAATCCCCGAGCCGTGCACTTCGTACACGGGCGAGGAGCCCGCCTTCTGGTGGAGCATGTCGATGTTCTGCGTGATTATCCCCTGCAGCAGTCCAAGGTCCTGCAGATGCCTGAGCGCAAGATGCACAGGTCCAGGAGAGTACTCCTTGAGCCCGTACACGAGCTCGCGCGCGCCGTTGTAGTATATCGACGGGTCGCGGTCGAACCAGTCGATGTCGAATATCCGCTCTGCGTCAGGCTGCTTGTAGAGTCCCTGCGGACCCCTGAAGTCAGGAATGCCGCACAGCGTGGATATGCCCGCTCCCGTGAGCGCCGCGGTGCATGTGCTATTTTTGAGCGCTTCGATCAGTCTTTCCATTTCCCATCTCCGTTCACTTTCCCTTTGCGCCGCCTTTCACCACGTGCCGCCCCGCCTTGAGCGTCACCTTGCGCCCGCCGAACACGACCTCGGCCGGTGCCGGCGTCTCGAGCGTTAGCACGCTGCCGCCCTCCACGCGCACCTTCACCGGACCCTTCGCCGTGGGCACCACGCCCTCCACGAGCTTCAGCGCGCCCACCTGCGGCGCCACGCGGATCTTCGCGAATCCCGGTTCGAGCGGCGTCACCCCTAGAACGTAGCGCGAGATGATGTTCAGCGGCGCCGCGCCCCAGGCGTGGTTCAGGTCGAGGTTCGGCTTGTACTTGGGCGCCCACGCCTCTAGAGTGATGGTTGCGCCCTGGTCGATCATCCTTAGCCAGCTGCGGTCGCCGCGCGAGGTCATGAGGGCAATCGCAGATTCCGGCCTGCCCGCCTCGAAGAACGCCTCGAGAAGATACTGCGCGAAATACACGCTGCACGCCATTCCGCGCGAGGCGAGATATTCGGCAACACGTGCGCGGCGATCCGCCGGAACGAGTCCGAACGCGAGCGCGGCCGCGTTAGAGTGAAGCGAGGCGTGGTCGGTGCGCTCGCCGTCGGCATACACGCCGCTCGACGCGCGGTAGAACGCGCGCTGGTAGGCGGCGCGCACCTTCTCCGCGCGCGCCGCGAACGCCGCCGCGTCGCCGGGCTTTCCGAGGGCGCGGGCGATGGACGCCATCTCGCGCAGGTTCCTGTAGTAGAAGGCGTTTACGACTGCGTTCACCTCTTCGAACACGAATCCGTCGCGCTCGCCAGTCGGCCAGTCCACGATGTCGCGCGCGCCGCGGGGATTGGACTTCGACACCTTGTTGCGCGCGCTGCCCGTCTCGAGGAGGCCGTCGTTGCGCCTGAAGCGCTCGAGCAGCTTGTCGTCCTTCAGCTGCGCGTAGAACTTTGCGAGCGAGCGCGTGTCGCCCGTCCACATCCAGTCGGCCCACGCCATCATGATGGAATGCTGCTTCCATTCGGTCGGCCACGTGGGATGCTTCATGAGGTACTCGTGGCTCGCGCGGGCGAGTGAGTAGTCGGCGTGGACGGCGTATTCGCCCAGCTGGTTGATGTAGGCATCGGCCTCGTAGGGTATGCGCTCGCGGTCGCCGTCAACGTACAGTCCTGCGAACGAGGTGGCCCGCATCGACGCCTTGCAGATGTCGTACACCTTCACGAGTCGGTCGTCGTCGCAGCTGAACGAGGACGCGGCCATGTCCATCGGATACTCCACCGCGACCATCCTCACGGTCTCCGGCGTTATCTCGAACGGCGCGCGGAACACCTCCGCATAGCGGAAAGGCATCACCACTCCGTGAGCCTTCGGAATAGGCACCGCCGCGCCGGACGTGTTGCGCGCGTCAGCCACCAGCGGCACGCGGTGCACTCCGTCCGCCGTTATGCGCCCCGTAACTCGCACCGCGCGTATCGTGCCGCCCGGCCTCATGTTCACGCTGCCGTCCTTCTTCACCACCTCTCCCAGGCGCACCTCGTAGTCGCCGCGCGCGCCCTTCGGCGGCACGAACTCGAGAAAGCCGAACGCCTCCTGCCCGAAGTCCGCAAGCGAACGCCCTTCGATTGGGTGCGTAACTGATTTCGGCGCAACGCGGCGCTGCACCGTGGCCTTGTAGTCGTATGGATCGCCACCCGCCGCACATGCGGCCAGAGACGAAGCGAGCAGCAGCGCGGCTGCGATGTGGCAAATAGCTTTCATGATGTGCCTAGGATTATACCATATTTTGCCCTGCGCCATAAAGCACCTTCTATAACGGGTCATTCAACAGCATCCGCACAAAACGCCATACGCCGAAGCGGCAGGAGTGCCGCTTCCCCGAAAGCGCCTTTTGGGCAGTTTGCAGCTGAGTGGCCGATTCAACTGCCCGGCATGGCGGCGGTGGCGCAGCCGATGGATGCGCCAAGGGCTAGCGCCACTGGTTCGGGCGAGAAGAAGACAAGCCCCGCTGCTGCAACAAGAGAGCACAGCACATACACGAAGCGCGGCACAGGAAACGGAGGCGCCGTCATAACGCGGAAGCGGTTTGCGTCAACAGGATCGATGTACAAGACTGCACGGCGCAGGTCAAGAGGCACAGGATGATCCACAATCCAGCGAGCGCGCAGATCCACCTTCTCGGAACGCCTGCCGTCAACATCCACGCGCAGCCTGCGGTCCTTTTCAAGGTCAAGCGCAGGCGCACGCCCGCCGCTGCATCGGGCGTGGAACACCACTCGCATCCGCTCTGGACGCTCGTCCAATCGGCTCGCTATCTCTGCAAGATAGCCGCATATCTCCTTCGGACGCGGATCGTCGCGGTCCACATACACGTTCACCGCAAGCCCCCATCTGCGCGCGCGCAGCCAGCGGACAAAAAACGGCACGAGCGCGGAGAGGATGAACACTACCGCCGCTGCTGTCAAACGGCTCATGCTTTCACCTCCTCGCGCCCGCGCGGTTCAGGCATCGCCACTCAGCGGGCAATGCGGAACACCGTCATGGAAAGCGGCGGCAGCGTATCCACCACCTCGCCGTCCTTCGTCGCCGCCTCGCCCGAGAGCTCCTTCAAAGCGTCGCGGTCGAGCGGAGAGTTGCTGGCGCGCGCGCCCGGCCCGGTGAACCACGTCTTGCCTGCCTTCGCCACCTTCGTGCCCGCGAGCGCGAGCCTGATCGGCTGCGGCTCCTCCGAGCAGTTCACCGCCTTGACGATCACCGAACCGTCGGCATCACGCACCGCGGAGGCCGCGATCGCGCGGCAGGGCTTTCCATCCTTCGTCCTCATCCAGCGGGCGGTCTGCTCGAACGCCAGCACCTCGCTGCCGCGGTTCTCGCTGAAGAGCTTCTGCACGTTCCAGCTGGGGTTCACGAAGTTGCCGTCAGTCATCGGGTAGATGAGGTTCGGCGTCCACACCGTATGCTTCGCGTTCGCGAAGAGCGGCGCGTAGGCGGCGAGCTTCACGATGTCGGCGTTGCGCTCGAGTCCGCACATGAAGGCGGCCTCGCCGATCGCGGCGCGCAGGTCGCCCCAGCGGCCGACGTCCTGCGTGACGGCGTACTCGCCCACGAAGACCT
>CAMIVJ010000011.1 GCA_946401765.1 uncultured bacterium
TCGGTCAGAGAGGAATAACGGGCACGCATGGAATGTGGTTGTTTGCCAATTCGAAAGTGAAGGTGGACATGCAGCCGTACGACTGCGACTTCGAGATCAACGACTGGATCGGAGTGCGCACGAGCGCGCAGGGTCTCTTCCTGAACACGACAGGATACACCGACGGCCTTGGGCACACGATCATGGCGAACAAGGGATTCGTGCGCGAGGGCAATCTCTACGTGAGCGGACTCGGCGCGCTCGTGTGCAACTATTCAAAGGACGACATCGCGGCCTCGTACTCGCAGCCGAACTGCGAGGTCAAGTTCACCGTGCGCGAACCGGCCACGCTGGCGCTTGTGCCTGGCTCGGACATCGGAACGGGCGCGGTGAAGGTGGAGTCGAACGCCGCGCTGCGCGTTGAGCGCACAGGTACGGCCACGCTTTACGGCACGCTCACTTGCGATGACTACGCGAAGCTCTCGTTCCGTTTCACCGAGAAGAACGCCGCCCCCAAGCTTGTCCTTGAGAAGGCGCCCACGTTTGGCCTCGTGCAGATCGACCTCTCTGAGAGCAGCGAGAATCCACGGCGTGGCGTCTACACCATCATGGAATGGCCCGCCGACGCCGAAGTGTCGCAGGAGTCGTTCCTTCTCGCCACGCCGAAGGCGAATTGGGCGCAACGCGTTTTTGTGGAAGGCAACACGCTCAAGCTCAACGTTGTCTCGATCGGCACGATGGTTTATATGCGCTAGTCGTTACACACCAGGCACTAGGCACTAAGCACTATATTTGGTATAATTACCATTCCTTCGAACAACAGGAAACTGACAAGAAATGGAAACCATCTACACTGTGCTGGCGGTTGTCGCCTGCATTCTTCTCTTTTCGTTCGCGGTGTTCATCCACGAATTCGGCCATTTCGTGGCGGCGAAGCTCCTCGGCTTCAAGGTCGAGGTGTTCTCCATCGGATTTGGTCCGGCCCTTTGGAAAAAGACGTACAAAGGCGTGGAGTACCGCATATCCGCAATACCCTTCGGCGGCTACGTGGCGCTGCCGCAGCTAGATCCAGAGGGAACGAAGGCGATCGAGAATGGAAACGCAAAGAAAGAGGACGGCGATTCATCTGAAGAGTCGGATGCTAGTCCCGCTACGCCTCTTCGGCGCATCATAGTGGCGTTTGCCGGGCCGTTCGGAAACATAGTGCTTGCCGTTGCCCTTGCTTTCGCGCTTGCGGCCGTGCCGGGCGCGCGTTTCGGCGAACTCCCTGCGGACGTTGGCGGCGTGGCGGAGGATGGCCCGGCCGCGAAGGGCGGCATGAAGGCGGGCGACAAGGTCCTGTCGGTGAACGGCCGCGCAGTCAAGAGCTGGACCGAGATGCAGACCGAAGTGCAGATCGCGGGCACTTCCCCCGCGTCCTTCGTGGTGAAGCGCGGCGACGAGGAAAAGACGCTCACGATCACGCCATTGCGCGACAAGACCACCGACGCCTGCTTCATCCTCGCCTTCGGCAGCACAAACAACCTCGTCAAGGCTGCGGCGTGGATGCCGAACCGCAACCCCGTCAAGCAGCTCGTGTGGGATGCCGGGCAGATCGCTCGCGTTCTCAAGGCGCTCTGCACTCCAAGGGAGTCGAAGGCCGCAGCCAAGGCCCTCGGCGGCCCCGTGCTTATCGCGGAAAGCCTCTACAGGCAGGTAAGGCGCAACGGCTGGGACGCTCTCGGCTTCCTCCGGTTCCTCAACGTGAACCTCGCCATGCTAAACCTTCTTCCCATTCCTGTGCTCGACGGAGGTCTCATCTTCTTCGCCCTCTTCGAGCTCCTGACGCGGCGCAAGCCGCCGAAGAAGCTGGTGGACGGCCTTTCAATCGTCTTCATGTGGCTCTTCCTCGCGCTCATGATCTTCCTCGTGTTCCGCGACGTTGGCCGCAGCCGTCGCATCCATCGCGCCGAACGCGATCTGGACAAGTTCCTGCAGCAGGAGAAGGACGATGCCGAGCGCGCCAAGAACTTCCGCCCCGCATTCGAGCTGAAGTGATGCATTCCCGCCTCCACACGCGCGCACTTCGGGTGGGTCCGCTTGCTCTTGGCGGCGGCGCGCCCGTATCGGTGCAGACGATGGCCACGGCCGATCCGCACGACGCTGCGGCCCTTGCCGCGCAGGTGGCGCGATGCGCCGAGGCGGGTGCGGACCTCGTGCGCCTCACGGTGCCGGACGCCGATGCCGCGCGCGTTCTCGGCGAGGTTCGCAATGCCTCTCCCGTGCCTCTCGTGGCCGACATCCACTTCGACTACCGCTGCGCCCTCGCCGCGATCGAGGCTGGCGCGGACGCTCTCCGGCTCAATCCCGGCAACATCGGCGCTCGCGAGAACGTGCAGGCCGTTGCACGCGCCGCCAAGGCGAAGGGCGTTCCCATACGCGTGGGCGTGAACGGCGGCTCGCTTGAGGCGGACATCCTGAAGAAGCACGGTTCCGCCACCGCGGAAGCTCTCGTTGAAAGCGCGCTTAGGCATGTGGCGCTTCTCGAGGCGGAAGGCTTCCGCGACATCGCAATCTCAGTGAAGGCCAGCGACGTGCCGCGCACGCTCGCCGCGTACAGGATGCTCGCGGAGCGTACGGACTGCCCGCTGCATCTCGGCGTGACGGAGGCTGGCACGTTCATTCCCGGAACCGTGCGCAGCTCGGTGGCGCTTGGCATACTCCTTTCGGAGGGAATCGGCGACACGATCCGCGTGTCGCTCACCGACCTGCCGGAGAAGGAGGTCAAGGTGGGGCTTGAGATACTGCGTTCGCTTGGTCTGCGCGCTCCCGGACCGTCAGTCACGAGCTGCCCCACGTGCGGGCGCACGAAGGTGGACGTCTTCGGCGTGGCGGCCGATGTGGAGGCGGCGCTTGAAAAGTTGCAGCGCACTCTGCCGTGCGGCGCGCGTCTCCCGAAGGTGGCCGTGATGGGATGCGTTGTGAATGGCCCCGGCGAGGCGAAGGGCGCGGATGTGGCGCTCTGCGGCGGTGACGGCGCGTTCATCCTTTTCGTGAAGGGTGTTCCCTCCGGCAAGATCTCCCCTGAAAACGCCGTCTCCGCCGTAATGGATGCCGTTCTTCTCAACCTCTAACCCCGAACCCCCGAAACTTCGAAACTTCGAAACTCCGAAACCTCGAAACTTCGAAACTTATAAACTTCACAAAGGAGAGCCCTGAAATGACCACAAGAAGAGAATTCCTCCGCGCCGCAGGCATAGCCGCCGGCGCAATGTCCGTTCCTGGATACAGCCTGGCGCAGCTCAAGGCCGGCTACGCCGCGCCGCGCCGTCCGCCTGCTTTGAGCCGCGTGAACCTTGCGGTGATTGGATGCGGCACGCAGGGCTTCGCGAACATGGGCTCGTTCCTGCAGGATCCGCGCGTGCAGGTGACTGTTGTCTGCGATCCTGTGCTTAGTGCGGGCAAGTACAGCTACCAAAGCGAGAAGACGTGCGGACGCGCCCCCGCGAAGGCGGAGGTTGACTCGTTCTACAAGAACAAGGACTGCAGGATGGTGGCCGACTTCCGCGAGGTGATTGCCGCCCCCACGATCGACGCCGTCTTGATCGCCACGCCCGACCACTGGCACGCAATACAGTCCGTCCTCGCGATGAAGGCCGGCAAGCACGTCTATTGCCAGAAGCCGATGTCGCTCGGCATCTCGGAGGGCAAGGAGATGGCGCGCGTTGCGAAGGAGACGGGCGTTACGTTCCAGGTGGGTTCGCAGCAGCGCAGCTCGAGCGAGTTCCGCGTTGCGGCCGAGCTTGTCATCAACGGCTACCTAGGCGAGTGCATGACGTGCGACGTGGGCCTGCCTGGCGGAAACAAGGGAATGTACGGGCATGCGAATTCCGTTGGACGCGACCTCTCGCCCGTGCCTGACTACTTCCAGCCCAGTGGCATGTGGGACATGTGGCAGGGGCCTGCAAAGCACTGGGAGGGCAACAAGTTCATCCAGGGCATCCACGATCCGATGTGCTGGCGCTGGAATTCGCGCACCGGCGGCGGCATGATCACCGACTGGGGCGCGCACCACCTCGACATCATGCAGTGGGCGCTCGGCATGGACGACAGCGGCCCCGTGGCGATCGAGAACATGAAGCACGACCGCGACCCCAACGACGCCATCTTCGACTGGGCGGCGAACTACTCCTTCGACGTCGTCTATGCCAACGGCTTCCGCGCGCACGTCTCGAACAAGTTCCGAAACGGACTCATGTTCCACGGCAAGGTGGGCGATCTCTTCGTCTCGCGCGGACACCTCAACAAGCCCGAACCGCTGCGCAAGTGGAACGAGAAGCGCGACCTGAAGGGACGCGACAAGAAGCTGTACCGTTCGCGCGCGTCGCACGAGATGGACTTCATCGACGCGATCTACTCCGGCGGACGCACGGCATGCCCGTGTTCGGTGGGCCATCGCTCGATCACGATCGCGCACATCGCCAACATCTGCGAACGCCTCGGCGTTGCGTCCCTCAAGTGGGATCCCGCCGTTGAGCGTTTCGTAGACAACGCCGACGCGAACCGCCTCGCCGAGGTGCCGCACTACAACGGCTGGACGCTCTGACCGAATGAACGGAAGGGCGATATCTACGCGCGTCGCGGTTGCGGTTCTGCTCGTCGGAGCCGCCGCATCCGTGGCGTTTGCGTGCTGCGGGGCGGAGAAGTCTCTGGACTTTATGAAGTACTACGCGGCGATAGGCACGGTTGGCGCGCTCGCGGCGATGTGCCTTGTCGCCGCCGCGTTCACATGGCGGCGTCCTGCAGTGCTGGCGCTTCACCTTGGTCTTGCGCTCGTCTTGGGGGGATGGACGTATAACGAACTTGCAGGCCCGAAGGACGGCTGGGTGCGTCTTCGCGCGGGACAGTACGGCGGAGTGGGCGGCGTTGAGGCCAAGCCGCAGCTTCTTCTGCGCCTCGAGGAGTTCAAGATCGACCGCTGGCCCGACACTGGCACAGTGCGCCAGTACACGAGCCGTGTGAAGGCGGGTCCGTACGCCGATACCGATGACGGACTCGAGGAGCGCGAGATATCCGTCAACCATCCGCTCGTCATGGGTGGCTGGTGGATCTACCAGAGCTCCTTCGAGGAGCTTCAGAACCCGCATACCGGCGAGCCGCTCTACTTCACGATCCTCCAGTGCGTCAAGGACGTCGGCCTTCCATTCGTTTTCCTTGGCGGCGCTCTTCTCATCCTTGGCGCCCTCTGGTATGCTTTCCAAAACCTCAGAACCTCGAAACCCCGAAACCTCGAAACTTCGAAACCTCGAAACCCCGAAACTTCTAAACCCCGAAACTTCGAAACCTCGAAACTTCGAATCTTATACTCACTCGTCTTCCTCGGTGCAATCGCCATGCTTGTTCATCGCACATTGGCGACGGGCCATCCGCCGATGCAGAACATGTACGAGTTCCTGATGTGCATGGCGGCGTTCATTCCCATGCTCACGTTTGTGAGCGCGAAGGTGGACGGCGAGGATACGCTCCTTGTGGATGCGCTTTTGACGACGGTTGTTCTCATGCCGGTGGCGTTCTTCATGGACGGCAGCGTGAAGCGCCTGATGCCGGCTCTGCAGAGCCCGTTCTTCGTGCCGCATGTGGGCGCATACGTGGTGGGCTATGTGCTTCTAGTGCGTGCCGCTCTTGGTGCTGGGCGGCGTCTTGTGCCGGCGGGCTTCTTCCTGCTCACGCTCGGCCTGGTGCTTGGCGCTGCGTGGGGCAAGGTGTGCTGGGGGCACTGGTGGCAGTTCGATCCGAAGGAGATGTGGTCGCTTGCGACGTGGCTTCTCTACTCGGCGTATTTCCATCTTGCCGCGCGCCTTTCGCCGCGCGCCAAGAAGGTGTTTCTGGTTGCCGGCGCTGTTATGGTTGTGCTAACGTTAACGTGGATCAATCTATCGCGCATCTTTTCCGGAATGCACAGCTATGCATGACCGCTTTGCCGATTCCTTGAGCTTTCTTATCACAGAGAACATCACGCTTGGGTAGTCGGTTGAGAAGCCGTCGCAGCCGAGCTCGAAGAGCTTGAAGTACACCTCCTCAGTCTCTCCGCCCTCGAAGGGGATAGAGCATACGGGGATGTCGTGTGCGTGGAACTCGGCGATTATCTTCTTAAGATACGCCGTGCTTGGCACGAATGGGTCGGCGGCCTTCGGATCGTAGTACGTGTGAAGTGACACGGCCGATACGCCCTTGAAGTTGTTGGCGCGCATTTCGTCCATCTTCTTTTCGAAATGCCTCTCAAACCTCGCGGTGTCCTCTGCGGTGTGCTTCGGCTTGGGCCAGGTGCCGATCCAGATGAGCGTCTTTCCGCCGGGCACAACGCGCGTCCATTCAAGCGCCTTGGGGTAGTCCTGCCCGGTGTAGTAGACCTGGTCGATCACGCCGGCCTCGCGCGCCTTCGCGGCGATGTACTTCGGGCCGGCGCCTTTTTCGTCCACAAAGCAAAGCCATGTGGGATGTCCCTTCATCGCGGCGAACGTGGCTTCGATGGTGGGGATCCTGTGGTGTGCGAAGTCCGGCGAGAGATAGCTGCCAACATCGACATCCTTGATCTCGTTCCACGTTAGCTCCTTCGAGACTTTCTTTGCGGCCTTTTCGGCGGATATTCCGCGGGCAGTGCGCTTGAGCGTTGCGTCGTGCAGCATGATGCCAACGCCGTCCTTCGTGCGGCGGCAGTCACATTCCAGGGCGGAGCCGTTCTGCCAGCACCACATGAAGGTGTCGAGAGTGTTGTCGGGGCGCTCCAGCTTGCCGCCGCCGCGATGGACGTGCGAGAGATGAAGGAGCGACGTTCTGTCGGACGGCATCGCCTGCGCCTGAAGCGCAAGCATGGTCAGTGTGGCCATTGCAATGGCAAGTGTCTTCATAAAAATCTCCTTTAGACCTTTGGCGCGTATTCTACCATACCGCGTCCCGCAGGGCAAGGGACTTTCCGCTTGCCGCTGTACTGTGGAAATGGTAAAATTTCCTCGGTTTTATGCTTGGAGACAGACATGTGGAAAATGCTAGGCGAAAATGAAAAAGCGAATGCGCGGATTTCTGTGCCGTGCCGGCGGAAGTCGCCAGTCGGAGCCGTTCGGGGTTTCGTCCCGTTCGGCATCATGATGGCCGTCGCCGCGCTGATGCAGCTGGTGTCCCCTGCGGCCGAGGTGACGCCCTGGACGAATCCGCTCGTGCGACCCTCCGGCGAGTGGAAGGCGTGGCGTGACGACGGTGCGTGGCAGTTCGCATGGGTGAGCGAGAGGGCGGGCGACGCCGTGGAGGTGGAGTTCGAGGGCACCTCCTTCTCCGTCTGCCACCGCAAGGGCGCATGCCGCTGGATATGGGGCATCACGTTCCGAGACCAGACTTCTCCGCTTGGACTCTTCGAGGTGTTTGTGGACGGCAAAAGCGCGGGCGTGTTCGACTCTTCCCTTCGCGAGGAGACGTGCGTGGCGAAGGGCCTTGCGGACGGAAGGCACGTGGCGCGGATAGTGAACCTCGGGCGCTCCACGCGAAAGGGCGGCCCCGGGCGCATCGCGCTGCGCGGATTCCTTGCCGACCGCGCGCCGCGCCTACCCACGCCCGATCCTAGGCGCGAGTCGCCGGAACTCGCGAAGGAAGTTCGCTCGCTGCCGCCGGCCATCCTGTTCACCGGCTCGCCTCTGCGTTCTGGCGCCGTGCCGAACTACATCTGGCAGTCTAACCCGGACGGTCCATGGGGCTGCTCGATTCGCATCGTGGATTTCAAGGCGGGGAATTCGCGCGTCATTTTCGAAGAGCCCGACTCCGTCATACTCGACATGTCGCTTTCGCCTGATGCGTCGAAGGTGCTCTTCTCCATGCGCCGCCACCACTCGAAGACATGGCAGATATACGAGATGAAATGCGACGGAACGGGTCTGCGCGCCCTCACCGACACTCCGCTTGCGCACAACGCGAGCCCTGTGGCGCTGCCAGGCGGACGCATCGCCTTCCTCTCCACGCGTACGCCGTTCACCCACAACGTGTGCCAGCCCGGTCCCTCCGCTCACGTGCACGTGATGGACGCCAACGGCGGCAATGTGCGCGACCTCAGCTCCAACACGCTTTCCGACCTCTACCTCACGACGCTCTCAGACGGACGCCTCCTCTACACGCGCTGGGAGTATGTGGACTGGAACCTGACATACCGCCAGTCGCTTTGGACGCAGTATCCCGACGGGCGGCAGATGGCGCTCTGGTTCGGCAATCTCACCGAGGATCCCGCAACGATAATCCAGGCGCGCGAGATACCGGGCGAATACGGCTCTGCGGTGTGCACGTTCGCGCCGCACCACAATTCGCCTTATGGTGCGATAGGAGTGGTGTCGAACCGGGAAGGACCCGAAGGTGACGCCGCGCCGTCGATGCGGTGGCTCACTCCGGAGTATCCGTCCGTGTTCGACTCGCGCATGGACTGGGGATGGTGCTGGCCTGCGCCGGTGGGGCGAGGCCGTTTTCTTGCGTCGTGCGGCGACGGCGCGGCGCGGCGCTTCCGTCTGATGCTTCTGGCGGAGGACGGCAGACGCGCTGTGGCGTACGAGGATCCCGCTACGAGCGTGTTCGGCGCCGTGCCTTTCGCCGCGCGTCCCGAGCCGAAGGAGATCGCTCCGTTCGTTGCCGCTTCGCCGGCCTCCGTAACTCTTGAGGCGGCGCCGCCCGGGCAGCCGGAACGCGAGAAGGTGGAGATGGGGCGGCTGTTCGTCTCAGACGTCTACAGGGGCTTCGCGGAGAGTCTGCCGCGCGGAGAGGTCAAGGCCGTTCGCGTGATGGAGCAGCTGCCGAAGGCGGTCAACCGCACGTGGAATGGCATCCTTGATCAGGGTCCGCTTGTGGGTGCATCGTCGTACTATCCCAAGCGCGTGTGGGGCTATGCGCCGGTGGAGGCTGACGGCAGCGCGTTCTTCCTGGCGCCTGCGCGCAAGGAGATATACCTGCAGCTGGTGGACGGCGAAGGGCGCGAGCTGGTGCGCATGACGAGCGCGATAAACCTGATGCCTGGCGAAACGCAGAGCTGCGCCGGCTGCCATGAGAACAGGCGCACGGCTGCGGCGCCGTCGGCCGCGATCGCCTCGCGCGGCGGTCCAGTGCCGCTGACGCCGCCGGCGTGGGGGAATGCTGGAGTGCTCGACTACAACAAGGTCGTGCAGCCCGTGTGGAACCGCCACTGCGTGCGCTGCCACTCCGGCGCGAATCCTCCGAAGGGGATGAACCTGTCGGGACACTACACGCGCTTTTTCAACATGTCGTACGACTCCCTCGTGATCCGGTCGAATTCCGACAACGCATTCCGCGCATGGTTCACGGGCGACAGCGCGGTCAAGCCCCTTGTGCAGTCATTCCATCTGCTTTCCGGTCTCACGGAGCCTTTTCGCGTGAAGGAAAGCGGCACGTTCGGCAGCCGGCTGCCTGAATACCTCGAGAAGTCGCACCACGGCGTCAACATGCCTGCCGCCGACAAGCGCATCGTGTACGAATGGCTCGACGCCATGATTCCGTACTATCCCACGTTCGACTTCGCCCACGTGAAAGGCAAGGGCGACCGCGACAAATGGGGCGAACCCGACTCCGCCGCGCTCAAGCCGTGGTTCACGAAGCGCTTTCTGCCGCTCTACGAGAAAAGCTGTGCGTCGTGCCACGGGAACATGGATCTGAGAGTGGCGAACACCAACTTCGTAGAGCCGCAGTGGTGGTGGTTCGATCTCACCGAGCCTGCCGAGAGTCCTGCGCTTACGGCCCATCTGCCGGTGAAGGAGGGAGGCCGCGGATATGCGGCCAAGGGCAGATTCTCGTTCTCGTCGCGGCAGGATGCGCTATGGACGGAGCTGCTGGACATCGCTAAGGAGGCAGCCAAAGAGGCGTGGCGCACGCCAGAGGCCGACATGCCAGGCTTCGTGCCGCGTTCCCGCGGCCGCTGCGAGTACCGCCCCTAGTCCTTGGAAGATTACGCAAGATCGTTAGAGTCTGAAATATATGGTTGTACGCGTGGGAAAATGGTATAATTTCACCAATGCGTCGGCGTGGAGTCCGGCGGATGACAATCAAGCGAGGAGCGATATGAGAGAGAAACGTCAAAGTGCGTCGGCAACTAGCCGGAGGGCCTTTCTCGTGCGTGCGGGCGCGGCGGTTGCCGCGGCGGCGCCGATAGCGGGATTCCCCGCGGTGGTTAAGCGGCGCAAGCCGAATGAAATGCTTTCCCATGCGGCGATCGGCTGCGGCAACCAGGCGTGGTACGATCTCAATCAGCTCGCGTCGCATCCCGACCTGAACGTGACCGCGCTGTGCGACGTCGACTTGCGCTATCTCGAGAACGCGCACAAGCGCTTCCCGAATGCGCGCATATACCGCGACGCGTTCGAGATGTTCGCGAAGGAGGGCGACCGCATCGACTCCGTGAACGTCTCCACGCCGGACCACACGCACGCGCAGTACATTCTCGAGGGACTCCGCCGCGGGCTCAACGTCTATGCGCAGAAGCCGCTCTGCCACGACCTCGGCGACTGCCGCCGCATCGAGAAGCTCGCCGCCGAGAAGGGGGCGGTCACGCAGATGGGCACGCAGATCGCGGCGTGGGAGTGCGACAGGCGCACTGCCGCCGCGCTGCGCAGCGGCGTGATCGGCGAGGTGAAGCACGTGTGGCTCTTCTCCACGCGGCGCGGCGAACCTGGTCCGGAGCATTTCCGCTGGCCGCTTCCAGAACTGCCCGTGCCGAAGACCCTCGAGTGGAAGCTGTGGCTGGGTCCGGCGAAGTGGCGCGCGTACGGCGTTGGCTACCATCCTGGCGCGTGGCGCAAGTGGCGCGAGTTCGGCACGTCGTGGCTTGGCGACCTTGGGCTTCATCTGATGAGCCCAGTGTGGCTGGGAATGGGACTTGGCGCGACGAGTCCCGTGAAGGTGACGGCAGAAGTGGCGGCGGACGACTGGACGAGCGCGCAGCGCGAGCAGTTCTGGCCCTCCATGTCTCACGTCACATGGACGATGCCCGGAGTCAAGGCGAGCGGCATGAAGCCGTTCACCGTGGAGTGGTGCGACGGATTTGGCCACGTTGGCTTCAGGCTTGAGCCGAAGTTCCTGCCGCCGGCGTTCCTGCAGGACATCGCGGCGCTCACGCCAATGAAGAGGCTGCCCGCGCAGGGGCGCGTTGTCGAGGGCACGAAGGGATGGCTGCTCTCCACGCACTACGATGTGGAGCCGTACTATGTGATGAAGGACGGTTCGGGCGCGCCCGGAATGCCCGGCGTGGGCGCGGCGCCGAGCCACTACCACGAATACGTCAACTGCTGCCTGTGCGGAGGGAAGACGACGAGCGGCTTCGAGATGGCAAGCCACATGACGGAATGGGGATTCCTCGGAAACCTCGCGCAGCTGCGTCCGGGAGAGGTGCTTGACTGCGCGAAGATGGCGGACGAAGAGAAGAAGGAGGTGAGGTCATGAGAGCGAAGAGAATTATGGCGGCACTCGCTGCGGGAGCGGCGATGGTGGCGGTGGCTGAGCCTTCGGGAGAGCGTCCGAACGCTACGCACGCATGGGCCGTGCACGACGTGAACCGTCCCGACCCGGTGCGGGTTGCCACGCCGCCCGGGCGCCCGCCGAGCGACGCGGTGGTGCTCTTCGACGGCACGGAGGAGAGCGTGAAGAAGAACTGGTGCGCTTCGGCCGGCAAGCCCACGAAGTGGACCGTGAAGAACGGCGAGTTCGTGTGCACGCCCGGCTCGGGCAGCGTGCGCACGGTCGAGGACTTCGCCGACTGCCAGATACACATCGAGTGGAAGACGCCCAAGGACGATCTCTACGGCTGGGGCAACTCCGGCGTCGTCCTCATGGGCAAGTACGAGATACAGATTCTCGACTCGTCGAACGTGCAGCCCTCGCGCTCGCCGTGGAAGCCCGCCAACTACGCCGACGGCCAGGCCGGCGCGGTGTACGGCGAGAACCCGCCCATCGTGCAGCCCTGCCGCAAGCCAGACGAGTGGCAGACGTACGACATCGTCTTCCATCCGCCGATCTGGGAGGGGAAGCGGCTCGTGGACCCCGGCTCCGCCACCGTGTTCTTCAACGGCGTGTTGGTGCAGGACTCCTATCCCTTCCAGGGCCACACCGGCTGGTGTGGACGCTATCCGCACCCGAAGGAGATGAAGGGCCCGCTCGTTCTGCAGGACCACGGCCACCCCGTTCCCTTCCGCAACGTGTGGATTCGCCGCATTCCCTCGCGCTATGCCGACACTGTCAGCGGCGGTCCCGGGCTGAAGTACGGCGACGTCGCCGCGCTGCGCCACCGCCTCGCGGGCGAGTCGCTCGCGTTCGCCAACGAGGCCAAAGACCCCGCCGAACGCTTCATCCGCCTTTGGGAGTCGTACTGCTACGAGCCTGACCGCAAGGTGATGGCGCTCATCAAGGCGCACGAGCCGGAGTGCGTGAAGGCGATTGCCGCGAAGGCGGGCTCGTTCGCCGTTGCTGAGCGGGTGCACGCGTTCGAGCGTTTCCTGAACATGCTTGCGCGCGGCGGCTGGATTCCCGGCGACAACCCGGTGAAGAAGGCGCTTGACGCGAGCAAGAAGCCGCCGAAGCCAAAGGCCCCCAACCTGCGAGACCTGTGAGTAGCATCTGCCGCGTTACTGTAAAACCATTGCGTGAATGGCTGGTAGATGGTACAATATAGGCATTTCGGCAGAATAGGAAACCTGACAGACCAGCCATGCAAAAGAAGTATCTGGGAATAGACATCGGTTCCACGACGTTCAAGGCCGTGCTCCTTGCGGAGGACGGGAAGGTCGTGCGGACGGTGTACAAGCGCACGACGCCAGTGGATTCCGGCAAGGTCGCATGCACCGGGCGTTGCTCGGGATGCGGCGCCTGCGGTGGCGGCGCGTCGCGTCGTCTTGCGCTCGAGTTCCTGAAGGTGGCGGGCATATCGTCGTTCCGCGACCTCGCCGCCGTGGTCGTTACTGGCAGCCAGATCGTGGAGGACACGCGCCGGTTCATCCCGTTCGACTTCCAGGTGAGCGAGGTGACGGCGCATGTGGCGGGCGCGAAGTTCCTGCATCCCGATGTGGACGCGATCATCGACTGCGGAGGACAGGACTCCAAGTGCATGGTGTACAACCCCACCATGAAGCTCTGGACGTCGATGATGTCCGGCGTGTGCGCCGCTGGCACTGGAAGTTTTCTCGATTCCGTGGCAGCCAAGCTCGGCGTGAAGGTGGAGGACGTGGCCGACAAGGTGAACTATTCCTCCGACACGGAGTTCAGCTCCGTATGTGCCGTTCTCTCGGCGACCTCCATCAACAAGTTCAAGAACCGCGTTCCGATCGGCGACCTCCTCGCCGGCGCTTGCAAGGCCCAGGCCCGCACGATCCTCAACTCCGTGGGGCAGCTGCTTCTCAACGCGCCCGGGCGCAAGATCCTCTTCCAGGGCGGCGTTGCCTTCAACAAGGCCGTTGCCTTCTTCCTGAACAAGCTCACCGGCAGCGAGATCGTGATTCCGCAGTACCACGAGGTGATGGGCGCGCTCGGCGCGGCTGTGATCGCGCGCCAGCTGCACGATCTGAGAGACTCCGGAAAGCTCGACCTCGCGAAGGTGGAGTACGAGCCCACGCGCGGCAAATCCGTGACGCTGCGCATCAAGGCCACGCGCCGCGACTTCTTCTCGTCCGACAAGTCGAAGCCGCTCGTGTGGCGCAACCTCTTCTTCCCGACCGAGATCCTCAACGCGATGGGATGCCGCATCCGCACGCTCGAGACGTACGCCGCGCTTTTCGGACGCAAGGCCGACAAGGTGAAGGAGGCGCTCGGCAAGGCCGCGCAGAAGGGCTTCGACGGCCAGACGTGCTCGTTCCTCAGAATGCTCGAGGGAATGGAGCTCGAGAAGCCCGACTACATCGTCTCCACGATGCAGCCGTGCCAGCAGGCCGAGCGCGTCTTCGCCGACCTCGCGCGCGAATACGGAATCCCCGAGCGCATGTACTCTCTCCAGACTCCGATCAGCGCGCAGAGCCGTGCGGCGGTGGAGACGATCGCGGACGGTCTCGCTGAGTCCGTTGTGCTGATGGAGAAGACGTTCGGCACGAAGCTTGACCCCGCCCGCCTCGAGGAGGCATGCATCCTCTCCAACGAGGCCGCCGAGTACGCCAAGAAGTGCGCCCACCTGCGCTTCACTTCGCCGCCGCTCGTGCGCGGCAGCGAGGCGATCTACAACGCGGTCGTCTTCTCGCAGCTATGGGGCACGCAGGATCTCGTGGACATCCAGAAGGCGTACTTCGAGGAGCTCCTGCAGAAGAAGGAGTGGGCCGAAAGCCGCTACTCGATAGACGACACGCATCGCCTGCTGTGGCTGCATCTGCCGCCGTTCTACGACACGAAGCATCTTACGTTCATAGAGACCACGTGCAATGCGCCGATAGTGTTCGAAGAGACGAACTTCGTGGGGTGGGATCCGCTCGACCCGAAGGACCCGTATCGCTCGCTAGCGCGCAGGCTGCTGCAGTCCGGCTTCCTCGACCCCGCGCAGCGCGTGGAGTACGTGCGGCGTGCAATACCCGCGGGCAAGTTCAACGGCGTCATCCTCTACACGCACGGATTCGGGCGCTGCTCGCTCGCCGACAGGGCGTTCTCGAAGCTGCTGCGCGAGACGCTCGACGCGGCGGGATGCCCGCTCCTTTCGCTCGAGGGCGACTGCATGGACGCCTCGATCGACCCGTGCTCCACGGTCACGAAGATTGCGTCGTTCGTCGAGGCGCTGAACCTAAACCGCTACGGAAACATCTTCGGAAGGGTGAAGGATGCATAGGGAGGGGCGTCCACACAGGAACACGATTCCGCTGAACCTCATAATCGACGGACGCAAAGCCCTCGTTGTGGGCGGAGGGCGCGTGGGCCTTCGCAAGACGAAGGGCCTGCTGGACTCCGGCGCGGAGGTGGAGCTTGTGTGCCCCGAGGCGGTTGACGAGCTGAAGGCGCTTGCGGAGGAAGGGCGCATCTCGTGGCAGAGGCGCGCATTTGCGCCTGGCGACGTGGCAGGAAAGCTGGTGGTGTTCGCCTGTACCGACGACAAGCACGTAAACCGCGCCGTTCTCGACGAGGCGCGCCTTGCGCGCGTGCCGTGCTGCTGCGCCGACATGAACTGGAGCGACGGCGACTTCACCACGCCCGCAGTCACGCGCATCGGCGAGCTGACGGTGGCCGTATCCACGAGCGGGCAGAGCTGCGCGGCGGCGCGCGACGCGAAGAAGGAGATCGAGAGCGCCCTTGGCGAGCGCCGCGATTTGGAGCTTCTGGTGATAGGCACCAGCGACGCAGTGCTGCCGAGCCGCAAGCGCGCGCCGTACCATCTGCCGCCGGAGGAGCGTGCCGAGCTGGGCGCGCTGATGGGGCGCGTGCGCGGAGTGCGCGAGTTCTTCATTCTCAACACATGCAGCCGCGTGGAGATAGTGGCGGTGGCGGCGCACGATCCGCTTGTGGCGGCAACGCTGCGGCGCCTGGCGGGGTTCGACAGGCTTGCGGAAAGCGAGCGTTTCGAGATGCGCGGATTCGACGCGTTCCGCCATCTCGTGAGAGTGGCGAGCGGGCTTGAGTCGTCCCTGCTCGGCGAGTTCCACATCGTCTCGCAGCTGAAGGATTCCCTCGCCGAGGCGGAGGAGCGCAAGTGGAGCGCGGGGGCAGTGCGCTTCACGGGCGCTGAGGTGCTGCGCGTCTCGAAGGCCGTTCGCCACGAGGTGGAGGGTCTGCTGCGCGTGACGGAGATCGACCAGCTTGCGGTGCGCTATCTCGGAGTGCATGGCGGAGTGGACGACAAGACGAACGTTCTCGTGGTGGGAACGGGCATGGTGGGCCGCGGCGCCGTGGCGGCGCTCATGCGCCTTGGATGCCGCGTGACGTGGGCGTACCACGTGAACGTGCCGGATCTCTCGGGGCCTGAGTTCGCGTCAGTGGCGGGTGTGGCGCCGAAGCTTGTGCAGCTTGGCGAAATCGGGGCTGCGCTTGCCGAGGCGGACATCGTGCTCTCGGCTGTGGACTCGTCGCGTCCCGTCGTCACGCGCGAGATGAGCGCCGCCGTGCTGGACCGCAACGTGCTGATGGTGGATCTCGGCGTGCCGCGCAACATTGACACGTTCTACGACGACTGCGGCCACGGCGTGACGGTGGCCGATCTCGACGACCTCAAGCTCTGGCACCGTGTGAAGACGGGCACTCTCAAGGAGGTGCTCGCACGCGCCGACGAGGTGATAAAGGCCGAATACAAGGCGATGGCATAGAAAGGAAGACGTCCATGGACAAAAGCAAAGCGAAATACACCGCCTACGTTGGCAGCTACACCGGCGAGTCGCACAACGACGGAATCCATGTGTTCGAGTGCGATGCCGGCACGGGAGACTTCAAGACGATCGCCGTGTACGATGCGTACGAGAATCCCACCTACATGGCGCTGAACAGGGATGGCACGCGTCTCTACTCCGTGCTGGGGCGCAAGGCGTTTGGTCCCGGTGGACGCAACGGCGGACTTGCGGCGTTCAGCCTGGACGGGGCTGTTGGCGAGAAGCTCACGTTCATGAACGAGATTCCCACGGGCTGGACGGTGCCGTGCCATGTTTCGCTCGATCCTTCAGAGAAGGCGCTTGTCTATGCCGAGTACAGCTGCGGCACGGCGGGCTATGCCGACTTGAAGGCCGACGGCTCGATAGATCCTGCGTGCGCCGGGAAGGCGGGCGAGGTGAACGCGCGCTGCCAGGTGCGCCACGAGGGCGACGGCCCGAACAAGCCGCGGCAGGACCGCGCTCACGCGCACTGTTCGGTGGTGACGCCCGACGGACGCTTCCAGATGGTGGTGGACCTCACGCTCGACAAGGTGATGGCGTATGACTTTGCCAATCGCGCCGAGGGCATGAAGCTTGTGCCGGCCGCGTGCATCGACACACGTAAGTTCGCGCCCGGGGCGGGTCCGCGCCACATCGTGTTCCATCCGAACGGCAAGTTCGCGTACGTGGTGTTCGAGCTGGGGAATCTCGTTGCGAGCTTCCGCTACACGGGCGAGGGCTTCGAGCATGTGGCCACGCTGCCGCTTCTCACGTCCAAGGAGGCGATGGAGGCGTGCAAGGCGGCGGCGATCAAGGTGAGCGAAGACGGCACGCAGCTCTTCTGCTCCAACCGCGACATCAGCCGCTCCGGGTACGATTCGATCAGCGTGTTCAACATCGATCCCGCCACGGGCGCGATGGAGTTTCTGAACAACGCGCGCCTTGGCGGCGCATTCCCGCGCGACTTTGAGTTCTTCCCAGGCGGCAGGTTCTGCCTTGCGGGACTGAAGGAGAGCTGGCGCGTGTGCAGCTTCGCGTACGACCGAGCGAAGGGCACTTTCGAGCGCGTGGCCGTGATGGAGGGCGTGTACCGCCCGCTCTTCTTCGCGTTCAACCTGCGCTCGGCGCGCGCCTAGCGAAAATAATTACACATGAAAGAGACTGTGCGGGGACTTGAAGGGGACTGTCCCCCATACTGCTA
>CAMIVJ010000012.1 GCA_946401765.1 uncultured bacterium
GCGACCTTGCCGGCAATGGCACGTGGACGCAGACAAGCGGCTATCTGCATTTCGGCGGCGGCTGCACCATGGACGGACCGAAGACAGTTGATGTCTCGGGCGGCGACGGATCGTTCATGTACGGCTGGAGCGGATCGGCCTACGGGAAGTTGAATCAGAAGGTGACTGTGGAGAACAGCACGGCCGCCGGAGCGGTCGGCTTCGACCTCGGCGCATCCGCAACAATCACCGCCAATGACATTGAAGTGAACGGCGATGTGAGGACGCTGCGTCTGAGAAACCGCAACGATCCTTCCGTGGTGGGCCGAATCGAAGGCCTTGAGCTGTCGGTCGTCAACGACGGATTCCGCGTTGGCACGGACGGTCTGCCGGCGAACTACGTGCTGGGCGCGGGCACGCACATCACGGCCGCCAACATGTGGATAGGAAACAGCGTGGACAGTCCGTACTCCATCCTCACCCTCGCGGAAGGCTCCCTGCTCGAAGTGGTCACCACATGCGACATCGGCGACCGAGAGGGCAACGGCACGCAATACGACTACCGCCTCGTTGTGGACGGCGGCACGCTCAGGCAGACAGGCACGAAGCGGCTGAAGCTCGGCTACAGGTCGAATGCGTCGTACGTCGACTTCAAAAGCGGCGTGATGGACCTCTACGGCATCCAGTGTCAGGACAGGTGGGTTTCGCCCACGAACTACGTGGAGAAGTTCACGATGGACGGCGGCACGCTGATCATCGGCGCGGGCGGCATCTGCGCATGGACCCACTTCGAGCCGTTCGTGCAGCTCAACAACGGCGTTGTCAACTGTTCCACCGACTGGGTGGTGGAGCAGATGCGCGCCGTCTCGTTCGGCGACAGGTCGGGCGGACACGTCGACTTCGACATCGGCGACAAGACGATCGACTGGCGCACGGGTCTTATCGGCGCCGCCGATGTCACCCTCAAGGGCAATGGCACATTCAAGTCCGGCATTGGAGTGAAAAACGACCAGGGGGCCGAAACGATTCGCTTCCAGGGCGTCACCACCGGCAACTGGACGATCGAGAACACCGGCGTGAACGATCTCTATGGCTCGTCCGGCTTCCACGGCGGATTGCACCTGAAGGAGGACATCCTGGCCAACATCCGCATCGGAGGCTCGAACCTCGTGGACGTGGTGTTCCTGCAGACAGGCGCGGACAAGTTTGCCGAGGCCTGCGCGCTGCAGGGCGCATGTCCCTTCGCCTGCAACGACCTCACGATGCTGAATGCGAAAGAAAGTGCGGCGAACTTCAGCAACGGCAACGTCATCTGGCAGGGGCAGTTCTATGCCGACACGGCGGGCACGTGGACCTTCGCGGGCGGCTACGACGACTCCGTTCGCATCGACGTTGACGGGCAGAAGGTGATGGAGCATACCACGTGGAACACGGTGGCCAAGGGTACGGTCGATCTTACGGTGGGCTGGCACGACTTCCGCATCGTGCAGTACCAGGCGGGCGGCGGCTGGGGCGCCGAGCCGGCCGGATGGAAAGGCGTGATGAACGTTGGCTTCGCGAAGAGCGCGGTGGACAACACCGACGCCGCAAACTACCTGAAGTTCGACGCCGAGAACCTGCCTCTCCGAAATGGTCCCGTGACGGGCGGCGGCGGTACCGTGAACTGGCATGTGGTGCATGAGAAAGACGACTGGAACACGCGCACGGACTGGACGTTCGAAGCCGTGACGAACTCGATCAGCATGCTCGACATATACAACGTCGTGCTGCCCGAGACGATCGGCAACTCCGTGCACATGTTCGACGGCTGGGTGTTCGTGCCCGTTGTGAAGTCCGGCGACTGGGCCGTGTACGCCGACTTCGACGACCGCGCATCGCTCAAAATCGACGGCGTCGATTCCGGTGCCAATGGCGACAACAACGACGCGGGGCACAACGGCTCCATTCCGGGCGTGACGCCCGGCTGGCACCGCTTCGAGATGCGCGTGTGCGACACGGGCGGGAACTGGGGCCCCTGGAACGGCACAGCGGGCCAGGCGAAGAATCCGGCGATCAAGATCACCGTGAACGGAGCGACGTACAACTTCAACGAGAAGAACTTCCGTTTCTCGCATCTGAAGCCGGTGGAGTACGCGGGCCTTGACGGCGAGATAAGGCTCGACGCGGGTTCGACGCTCGTGAACAACGCGGCGAAGGCGTGTCCCGTTTGGGGCACGCTCGCGGGCACGGGCACTCTTGCGGGGCCGTACGCGTTTGCAGGCGAGTCCAACGCCTGGGCGGTGACGGGCGACAGCGCAGATCGGGAGCTAGAGCGCGTGAACATCGCCGACGCGTCGGCCGAGACGTTCCGCGGTCTCAAGATGGTGAAGGCGAGGTTCGACGCTAAGCCGAAGTGCTCGTCGTACTATCTCACCGAGGCTGTCGCGGGTCTCATGGCCGCCGACGTCGAGGGCATTGCCGTGGAGGTGACGGACGGGGAGAAGGACTATTCGGACAAGTTCTCGCTCTCTGTCGAGAACGGACGCCTCGTGCTCAAGAACAAGAGTCCCGTCGGCACGGTATTCTTCCTGCGCTAAAAGAGCGTTTGCCGCGACGAAGAGGCGCGTGCCAGATTGCGCTGAACACTGATGAGGATTGCAGGTCTTTCGCCCGCAGTTCTCTCGGTGTCAATCGCGAGTTATTGGCGCTTGGCATTTCGCTGTTGACTGCGACGGCTATGATATTGTACAATAACGTGCAGAGAAAATTATTCCAACTTTCAAGGAGTGGCTATGCACAGACCAGCAAGATCGTTGACGGCCTTTGTGCTTACGTCGTTGGCTGTTGTAACGGCGCAGGCGGAGCAGTTGTCGGTTTCCAGCGTGCTTGCGCACCGCTGGAGCTTCAACGGCGACTACGGCGACTCCGTTGGCGGTTCTGCCGCCGAGGCGATCGGCGACGTGGATTTCTCAGCCGACGAAAAAAGCGTGGTGCTGCCGGGCGGTCCGCGCAAATCGGGGTCGCTCGACCTTGGCGCCGGCATTCTGCCCACCGACGGGCGTCCGTTCACGATCGAGATCTGGGCCGCGCAGATCAGTCCGCAAGCTCACTCTCGCATCTTCAGCTACCACGGCGATACGACGGGTCCGCGCTTTACCATGACATGGACCATCGGAACGGACGTCCTGCGGGACGTCGTGCATATCAACAAGTCCGTAATGTCTCAGGCAGAAAGCACCATGGCGCCGTACGCCTTCAACGTAAAATACCACATTTCGATAACGGTCAAGCCCGACCACAAAGGCGGATGCTTCATGCGCTGGGCAAAGCGCAATCTGGCAACGGGCGCTGTCGAGAAGTCGGGCTCGATGGAAGGAGCCTTCTATCCTCCGGACGAGATCGAGTCGGCAAGGTTCTTTATCGGCCAGTCGGACAGCAACAATGACAACGACGCCAACGCGTCGTACGACGAGGTGCGCGTGTGGAACGGCGTGTTGAGCGATGAGCAGCTTTCGGCGAATGCGCTTGCCGGTCCCGACGCGCTTCCGGACGAAGTTGACGCCGCGACCAGCTTCTCGAAGGCCGTCTGGACAGGCGCCGCCAACGACGGCGACGTGGCGAACGCCGCCAACTGGCTCTGCACCGACTACGCCGGCAACACTCTCGCCGGGGTTCTTCCGAACGCGCAGAGCGCCGTCTATCTCTCGGGCGAGCTCGCCCTCCAGATTCCAGCCTCAAAGCCCCTCAAGTGCGCAGAGCTCGTGTGCGAGAACGTGACGCTTGCGGCGGACAGCGACTGGCGCGGCCTTGATGCGGCGGAGATGAACGGCGTTGTCTCGCTCGCCGGCAACAACCTGTATGTACGCGGTCTTCCTGGCTCCTGCACGATCGACGGAACTACGGGGGCCGCGGAGCTTGTGGCCAACGGCGGGTTCGAGGACTGCACTCTTGCCAACGGCTGGTCGTACATGAACGACCCGGCCACAGTCTCCGACTGGAGCTTTGAGCGAAAAGCGGCCAAAAGCGGACCTGGCCTGACGATGGCGAATTCGCCGTGGATCACCGGCGCACCGTCAGAAGGCAGAGTGGCCTGCTTCCTGCAAGACGATTGCCGCATCTACCAGACGATCACCGTGCCCAAGGACGGAACGTATGAGATTTCATTCTACTACGCCGCGAGGCCAAGCTACGGCGATGGACGCATCCACGCGGAGGTGGACGGCGTGGAGGCTGGCGCTGTGGACTGCGGCACCGTGACCTCCGCAAGGCTCGCTCAGTTCCAGATGGACCTCACGGCAGGTTCGCATCAATTCGCCATACGCCACGAGCAGATGGGGCAGAAGAATTCTGGCTGGTACTGCGCCTGGGTGGATGCAGTCTCGATCATAATCATGCCGACCACTCCCGCCGAACTGCATGTGGACGTGGAGGAGGGCGCCACGCGCGAATTGACAGGCGCCTTGATAAAGAATTTCGCCAAGGTCGTCAAGGACGGCGCAGGCACGTTCGTGATGTCGAAGAACGGCCAGCAGTATTCCGGCGGAACTTCGGTGGCCGCCGGTACGCTCGGCATCGGCGCTCCTGCGGCGCTCTCTTCTGCCGAGAAGCCTGTAGAGGTGGCGCAGGGCGCAACGGCGAAGATCATGCAGGGCGGCAGCGGCTGCGCGTATGACTTCGCGTTGAACGGCGGCAGACTGGCCATCGTGGGCGGCGATTTCTCCGGGCCTGCGGCCGATGCGGCGACGAGCGGCACGGTGACGCTAGGCGAAGGGGCGCAGCTCCTCTTCGACGCCTCTGCGCCAGGTCTTGCGTACCTGCGCCTTGCGGCGGCGGAGATCGAGACTGCGGGCGGCGGAAACGTGGAGAATGCCGTGGTTGTGACGGGCGTCACCTCATTTGAGATTGCAGAGGAGGACAATGGCGACGATGGCAAGGCCGTTAAGGTTGTGTTGTCTGCCGTTCCCGCCACGGCGGACTGGGTTGGTGGCGCGACGGGCGATGTGGACGCCACGGCCAGCTGGGTGTGCCGCAACGCGGGCGGCGGCCTGCTTGAGAACGTTCTGCCCGACGCGCGCACCGAGGTGCGCTTCGCAGGCGAGTTCGCGGCGCAGTTCCCGTCCGCCGCGCCGCGCAGTTTTGCGCGCGTTGTGTTTGGCGAGGGGGCTCGCCTTGCGGCGGACTGCGACTGGCGCGGGCTTGGCTCGTTCGACTTCTCTGGCACGCTCGACATCGCAGGCCACAAGCTGTACGTTGCCGACATTGCCGGTTCCGGAACTTTTACGAGCGAAGACGGCCGCGAGCTTGTTGCCAACGGCGGCTTCGAGGACTGCACGCTTTCAGGAAACTGGTCGTACATGAGCGCGGCGGTCAACGCAGCCGGGTGGATATACCAGGGTCCGGCGGCGAACAGCTGTCCAGGCCTTACGCGGGAGAATGGCATTTGGAAGAAGGTCGCGGCGCCGGAGGGCGCCATCGCATGCTTCCTGCAGAACGACTGCCGGATTTATCAGACGCTCAACGTGCCCGAGGCTGGAACATACCGCATGACGTTCTTCTACGGCGCGAGAGACAACTACGCCTATGGGCGCATCCACGCCGAGATCGACGGAACGGCAATTGGGAATGTGGATGTGGACGAGGTGCTTTCGGAGCGCTTTGCTCAGTTCACCGTTGACCTTGCCGCCGGTTCGCACACCGTCACGTTGCGTCAGGAGGTGTTCGAAGGGAAGGATCCCGGCTGGTTCTGCGCGTGGGTGGATGCAGTGTCGCTTAGGAAGGCCACGGGCGTTGGAGAACTTCATGTTGACGTTGAGGAAGGGCGCGAGGTCGTGAACGGGTCCGTTTCGCTTGCGGGCGCGCTGAAGCTCGTGAAGGATGGCGCGGGAACCTTCAGGGCCGACATGACTGCGCAGAAGCACTTCGGCGGAACCGATGTCAAGGCTGGCGCCTTCTTGATGCGTCCAAATGGACGTCCCGACATCGAGCACACGTTGGGATTGCCTGGAACTGACGTGTACGTCGATTCTGGCGCAGCGTTCGACTTGAACGGCTCCTATGCGATTGTCCACCAATTCGTCCTCAATGGCGGCACGATGAAAAATTCCCTGCCGCAAAACAATCCCGCCGCTTCGGCCACATTGTACTTTATGAGCCTTGAGGCGGATTCTCAGATGCAGCTCGGCCAGGCGAGTGCGTTCATCGCGCCGGAATGGGGGCCTGTGCGTCTCGATCTACAGGGGCACACGCTCACGATCGACGGCTCTGTGCAGTTCTACGCGGCGAACGTGCAGGCCACGGAAGGGCGGATTGTGCTTGCCGGAAAAACGCATCTTGAGTTCAAGCAGGCGGCGAGCGACCTTCCCTCGGTCGTTCTGGAGGAGGGCGAGGGTGCGCGCGTGCGCGTGTGGCCCGAGCTGGCCAACGCCCCTGTTAGCATTGGGGACTACATTGCCCGCGCCGCAGTGCCTGATGCCAACACAAGTTTCACAGGCGGCCTCAAGGTGCATGGAATCTTCAAACCGTTCACGGACGGATTCCGCGGCTGCGAGCTGCAGGACGGTGCAACGCTCGACCTCTCTGGCTGGGATGAGACGTTCTCCACGAAGAGCGGCAGCCTAGGCGAGGCAGAGGCGCTGACAACCGTCACGTTCGCAGACGGCGCGAACGTCAATGTGGAGCTCGGCAGCCGTGCGGATCTAGTCGCTCTCGCGCACAGCGAGGCGCCGTATCTGGTGACATGGAGCGCGGCGCCGGCGGACGTGACGTTCAATCTAAGCGAAAAGCTCGTGAAGAGAGGGTTCAGGGTTCGTCCCATGGACGAGGGGCTACTCCTCTACATGCTTGGCGGCACGACCATCTACGTGCGTTAGGATTTTCACATTCAAAGCAAAAAAGCAAAGTCAAATCAAGGAGAGAATGATGCAGAAGACAAGCAGACGTTCGTTTCTGGCGAAGGCCGGCAGTGCGGTGGCGCTGCCGTGGCTTGTGCCGGCGTCAGCGTTGGGGCTGGACGGCAAGGTGGCGCCGTCCAACCGCATAGTGGTGGCGGGAATCGGCCTGGGCCGCAGAGGCGGAGGGGTGTTCCGCAGCTGGGTGCTGCCGGAGAAGGACGTCCAGTTTGTGGCGATCTGCGATGTGTGGAAGGGCCGCCGCGACAGCATCAAGGCCGCGGCCGATGCGCATTACGGCAACAAGGACTGCAAGACGTACATCGACATGCGCGAGATGCTGGAGCGCAAGGACATCGACGCCGTGCACATCGCGACTGGCGACCGCTGGCACGCGCCGGCGTCGATCCTCGCCATGCGCGCCGGCAAGGACGTGTACTGCGAGAAGCCGTCGTCGATGACGGTTCAGGAGGGGCAGGCCGTCGTCGCCACCGCCAGGCAGTACGGTCGCATCTATCAGGCCGGAATGCAGCGCCTGAGCGAGCCGAACTTCATCGTCTGCAACGAGCTGCTGCGCCTCGGCCGCCTCGGCGAGGTGAAGAAGGTGTACGCGCATCTCTACTTCGGCACTCCGCTCTACCTGCAGCGCAAGTGGCTGCCTGCGGAGAAGCAGCCGCCGCGCGAGGAGGTCGACTGGGATGCCTGGCTCGGACCGTGCCCCTGGCGTCCCTACAACCACAGCTACCTCACGAACTGGGTGAAGTACTACGACTTCGGCACAAGCATCATCGGCGACTGGTGCTCCCACACCTACGCGCAGTGCCACGACGCACTCGGCATGGAGGCTACGTCGCCCGTGTTCTATCCGGCGATGAACATGGCCGAGCCGAACGGCATGGCGCTCCGTTTCGCGAACGGCGTGGAGATGATCGCAGAGCAGCGCGGCTGGCGCGGAACTTGCGGAGTGAGGTATGTGGGCAGCGAGGGATGGGTGGCGTGCGCCGACGGCTATACGCGGCCCGACGTGTCGCGTCCGTCGCTTCTCGCGGACTACAACAAGATTCTCGCCGACTACTGCGCTCGCACGGGCTACACCACCGAGAACCACATGCGCCAGTTCTTCAACTCGGTGAAGTCGCGCAACAAGACCGTGGCGAATCCCGTGCTCATGCACCGCTCCATGACATCCACGCACTGCGCCAACATAGCGCAGTGGCTCAACCGCGACATGCACTGGGACCCCGTGAAGGAGCAGTTCATCAACGACCCCGAGGCGAACCGCATGCTCTACCGTGCGCATCGTCCGGGATGGCAGATAATCTAGGGAATAGGTTATAGGGAATAGTGAATAAGTGAGAAGTAAGAAGTGACAAGCTAGAGGTAAACTAAATGAAGAGAATTGCATTGTTTTTTGTGCTGTCGTGCTTTAGCGCGTTTGCGGCGCTCGAAGGGCAGCCCGTGTACAAGATGACGGAGGCGCAGCTGCTGGGCGTGGCGAATTCCGGCGAGCTCGACGACCGCATGACGGCGTGCCAGGAGCTGGCGCACCGCGGAACGGCGGCGAGCGTGCCAGTGCTCGCGGCGATGCTCGCGGAGAAGGAGCCTTCGCTCTTCCACTCCGCGCTGTACGCGCTGCAGAACATTCCCGGTTCAGAGGCCGAGGCGGCCCTTGCCGCGGCGGAGGCGAAGGCTGAGCCCGCGCGCCGCGCGGCGATCGCCCACGTTCGCGCCGCGCGTGCGGGGAAGGTGTTCGCGCTCGAAAGCTACGCAGGCGCCACAGAGGCGCTCACAGCCTTCCCGGAGAAGACGCCCGCGCAGAAGGGCGACATGGCGGCCTTCGCGAAGATCGTGGAGGTGGCGGCTGCGGGAGGCCACTCGGGCACTCTCGCAAAGTTCCAGCTGATCGGTTTCCCGGGTGATGCGGTTGACGGCGAGCTTCTGAAGATGGCCCGCGGCGACGACACGAAGAAGGCACGCCTCGCATTCAGCGTCCTTGGCGAGCGCAAGTCGCGCAGCGTGCTGCCCGCCCTCTTCGAGATGGCGCGAAGGCCTTTGAACGAGCGCATGAGGCGCGGGGCGCTGAACGCTCTGGCCCAGGCCTGCGACGCCCGCACGGACATGCCAGAGCTGCTGAAGCTGCTGGCGCTCACGCCGGACGACGAGCAGATGCGCGGCGTTCTGGTGCGCGTGGCGTCAACGGCGTTCGTGCCCACCGCCAAGCGCGTGAACGTGGTTGAGGCGAAGTTCGGCAACTTCGACGCGAGACGCGTGGCTGACGTGAAGCTGATGGTCGATTCGCTGCTCGAGGCGGGATCGCGCGAGATCATGTCCGGCTGCCGCCTCGTGGGCCGCGGAGGCTTCCACAGCGACCCCGCGCCCGGGATGCAGAAGGAGCTGCGCATCGCCTACTCAGTGGACGGCGGGCCGGTGCGCCGCGAGACGGTGCCGGAGAACGCGGTTGTAGCGTTCGGCGAGAGCATGCTGCCCGAATCCGCGGCGAGGCCGCTAGTCGATGCGGCGCTGAAGGCGAAGGGCGCAGAGCGCGCGGCGCTCGTGCATGTGATCTGCGCGCTCGAGAGGCGTGGCTGCGTGCCTGGTTCCGAAGCGGTCCTATTCAGGCCGATATTCAACGGCAAGGATCTTTCAGGATGGAAGTGCGGCGGCGACTTCTTCCACGCGAAGGACGGCGTGCTGGTGGTGGAGTCCACCGAGCAGAATCCTTGCAAGTCAAGCCAGTACCTCGTCTACGCCGCCGAGCAGTTCGGCGACTTCGAGCTTCGCTGCTCGTTCCGGCTTGGTCCGGGCGCCAACTCCGGCTTCCAGATCCGCAGCACCGACAGCACCACCAAGGACACCGGCTACCAGGCCGACATGGACGGCTCGGGCGGCATCGTGGGCTACTTCTACTGCACCGGACAGCACCTCGTGGGCAAGCGCGGCTGCGAGGTGGCTCTCGCCAAGAGCGGGCTCAAGAGCGTGGTTCCCTTCGCCGACGACAAGGAGCTGCAGAAGGTGTACCGCGTGGGCGAGTGGAACGACATGCGCGTTGTGGCGAAGGGCAACATGCTCGTGATGTGGGTCAACGGCGTTCGCACTGCCGCCGTGATGGATGCACGCCCCGAGTTCCTGCCCGCAAAGGGCTACATCTCGATTCAGCTGCACCAGGGCCGCCCGATGAAGGCCGAGTTCCGCGACGTCCGCGTGCGCACGGCCGACGTGACGGTTGACGGCTCGCTCGAGACCACGCTGATCCAGCGCCTCGAGAAGCTCGAGAGCGGCGACGCGCCGAAGTTCGAGGGAGCCGACTGGATCTGGCACAAGGACGCACAGAAGCCCAACGCGAAGGTCGCCTTCCGCGCCGAGCTGGAGCTGCCGCAGGGCGAGATCGAGAAGGCGGGCCTCATTTTCTCGTGCGACGACGGCGCGGTGTTCAGCGTGAACGGACGCGAGGTCGGCCGCCAGACCGACGGCAAGCTCTGGTACACTCCCACGATCGCAATGGGCGCCGAGCGATTGAGCCTTGCGCCAGGCCGCAACGTGATCGAGGTGGCTGCCTTCAACGGCGACAACAACGCCGCCGCCCTCATCGCGATGGTCGAGGTGTCGTACTCCGACGGACGCGTGCTGCGCTTCCCCACCGGCACGCGCGGATGGAAGGCCTCGCTTGACGGCAAGACTTTCGTAGAACCGCAACTGGTGTGCCCGTACGGCGGCGAGCCGTATGGCAAATTCGAAAGGAAGTAATGACCATGAAAAAACTGACGACTGCGTTTTTGGCTGCAGCCGCCATGACGCTCGGATTCGCCGCGCGCGGGGCTGTTTACCACTTCGACACGTCCGGCGCGCCTAAGCTCGCCGCCTGGACCGACACGAAGCTGCGTCCGGTGGTGGAGCAGTGGTATCCGCGAATCTGCTCGCTCCTGCAGGAGCCCGGATTCAAGCCGCCGGAGGAGGTCAAGTTCTGCTACCGCGAAGACCGCCAGATGCGCGGAATCCCCGCGTGGACGATGGGCAACGCGATATGGCTCAACCGCCAGTGGTTCGAGGGCAACCTCGAAGGCGAGGCGATCGGCTGCGTGGTGCACGAGATGGTGCATGTGGCGCAGGCGTACCGCCGCGGCCGCCATCCCTCGCCCAGCTGGGTGCAGGAGGGCATTGCGGACTACGTGCGCTGGTTCCTGTACGAGCCGTACACCCTCGGCGCGCGCCCCAACTTCCGCGACCAGAGGACGCGCTACGACAACAGCTACCGCACCACGGCCCACTTCCTCAACTACGTCGAGCTCAAGTACGGTGGCGGCAACACGCCGATCTACAGGCGCCTGAACGCCGCCGCGCGGAACGCGGCCTACACGGACGAATTCTGGAAGGTGGCAACGGGCAAGGACGTCGCAGCGCTTGACGCGGAGTGGAAGCAGGCGTTCGCCCGCCCTCCGCGCGAGCGCCGCCAACCTCCAAAACCTAAAATCTCCGAAACCTCGAAACCGCAAAAACCAGAAACCTCGAAACCTTGAAACCCATAAACTTCGAAACCTAGAAACCTAGAAACTTCGAAACCTCGAAACTCCTTAACTGAGGATGCTAAAATGAGTACCTTGAAACTTGGCGTTCTGGGTTCGGGCGCTGGCTCGAACATGCAGTCGATTGTTGACGCCATTGAGAAGGGCGAACTTGACGCCGAGATCAAGCTGGTGCTGGCGGATGTCGCGGACGCGAAGATTCTCGACCGCGCGCGCCGCCACAACATACCATGCCAGTGGCTCGACTGCTCGCCGTGGAAGACGAAGCTGGAGGGACCGGGCGAGGACGAGTGCATACGCCTTCTCAAGGAGGCCGGATGCGACACCGTGGTGCTCGCCGGCTTCATGCGCATCGTGAAGCCGAAGCTGCTTGCAGCGTTTCCGATGCGCGTCCTCAACATCCACCCGGCGCTGCTGCCTGCCTTCCCCGGCGTGCACAGCTGGCAGCAGGCGCTCGACTACGGATGCAAGGTGGCGGGGGTGACGGTGCATTTCGTCGACGCGGGCACTGACTCTGGCCCCATCATCGTGCAGAAGTGCGTTCCCGTGATGGAGGACGACACGCCCGAGAGCCTGCACGCGCGCATCCAGGTGCAGGAGCATCTGGCCTTCCCCGAGGCGCTGCGCCTTCTTGCCGCCGGCCGTCTCAAGGTGGAGGGCCGCCGCGTGCGTATCATCGGCTAGACGCGGCGTGTACAAAATGATTGCGCTCGCGCGGGAAAAGAGATACAATTATTGTCCACAAGGAGTAATAAGCCATGGCTGAAAAGAAAGCTCAGAAAAAGATCGAATGGTCGAAGCTCGGCTTCGGGTTCTCGGACGTGAACTGCCACATCCGCTACACGTGGAAGGACGGCAAGTGGTCGAAGCCCAGCTTCGTGAAGGATCCGTACATCACGATGCACATCGGCGCAAGCTGCCTGCACTACGGGCAGGAGTGCTTCGAGGGCATGAAGGCGTTCCGCCAGAAGAGCGGCAAGATCGTGATATTCCGTCCCGACGAGAACGCCAAGCGCATGTACCGCACTGCCGAACGCTGCGTGATGCCTCCTGTGCCGGTGGAGATGTTCATCGACGCTGCGGTCAAGCTCGTGAAGAAGAACAAGGAGTTTGTGCCGCCTTACGGCACCGGCGGATCGCTCTATCTGCGCCCGCTCCTCATCGGCACCGGCCCGCAGATCGGCGTGGCGCCCGCCAAGGAGTACACGTTCATCATGATGTGCATGCCCGTGGGCGCGTACTACAAGGGCGGACTCAAGCCCGTGCGCGCCGTGATCCTCGACGACTGGGACCGTGCCGCACCGCACGGCATGGGCGACGTGAAGGTGGGCGGCAACTATGCGGCCTCGCTCTTCGCGCACGAGAAGGCAAAGCGCGAAGGCTGGCCCGTGGAGCTCTACCTCGACGCGAAGAGCCATAAGTACGTGGAGGAGTTCTCCACCTCGAACTTCGCCGGCATCACAAAGAGCGGCAAGTACGTCACGCCAGACTCCTGCTCCGTTCTGCCGTCCGTCACGAACAAGTCGCTCTGCCAGGTGGCCGCCGATCTCGGCATCCCCGTCGAGCGCAGGAAGATCCCCTATGCGGAGATCAAGCGCTTCAAGGAGGTTGCGGCGCTCGGCACTGCGGTGGTGATCACGCCCGTGTGGGAGATCACGCGCGGCAAGGACGTGATCAAGATCTCCGAGCCGGACGTAGTTGGCCCCACGCTGCAGAAGCTATACGACACCGTGCAGGGCATACAGTACGGCACACTGCCCGACAAGCACGGCTGGTGCTACGAAGTTAAGTAGGCGAGGCCGCGTTCCGCACGCAGCGGAACAGGCGTTCGCAGCGGATGGGCCATCTCAGATGAGGTGGCCCATCTTGTCTTTCTTCGTCTCCAGATACCGTCTGTCGTATTCATTGGGCGGCACCACGATCGGCACTCTCTCGACGATGCTTATCCCGTAGCCGACGAGGCCCTTGACCTTGCAGGGGTTGTTCGTGAGAAGGCGAATCTCGCGGATTCCCAGGTCTTCGAGGATCTGCGCGCCTTCGCCGTATTCTCTCAGGTCGGGCGCGAAGCCGAGTCGCACGTTGGCCTCGACGGTGTCGAGGCCCTCCTCCTGCAGGTGGTACGTGCGCAGCTTGTTCTGAAGCCCGATGCCGCGTCCCTCCTGGCGCATGTAGAGAATGGCGCCGCGTCCTTCGCGTTCGATCATGCGCATGGCGTTGTGCAGCTGGTTGCCGCAGTCGCAGCGGTTGCTGCCCAGCACGTCGCCCGTGAAGCATTCGGAGTGCACGCGCACCAACACGGGCGCGCCGTCGGAGAAGTCGCCCTTGAGAAGGGCGAGGTGCTCCAGCCCCGTTATGCGCGACTTGTACATCCGCAGGCGGAAGTGTCCCCATTCGGTTGGCATGTCCACCTCGTCCACAACGCTCTCCACCAGCCTTTCCGTTCGCCGCCTGTAGGCGATGAGCGAGGCGATGGTCATGAACTTGAGATTGTGCTTCGCCACGAACCTCTCGAGGTCGGGAAGACGGGCCATCGTGCCGTCGTCGTTCATTATCTCGCAGCAGAGACCGACCTCCTTGAGACCTGCGAGGCGGCAGAGGTCCACAGTGGCCTCGGTGTGGCCTGCGCGCTTCAGCACGCCGCCTTCGCGCGCCCTCAGCGGAAACATGTGGCCGGGGCGGCGGAAATGCGAGGGCTTCACGCCGTCGCGCACCGTGGCGAGGGCGGTGATGGAGCGCTCTTCGGCCGAGATGCCGGTTGTCGTCTCGGCGGCGTCGATCGAGACTGTGAATGCCGTCTGGTGGTTGTCGGTGTTTTCCGCCACCATCTGCGGCAGGTCGAGGCGTTCGCACCATTGGGCGGACATCGGCATGCAGATGAGCCCCTTGGCGTTTGTTGCCATGAAGTTGACGTTTGCGGTGGTGGCGAATTCGGCGGCGCAGATGCAGTCGCCTTCGTTCTCGCGGTCTTCGTCGTCAGTCACCACCACCACCTCGCCGCGTCTGAGCGCGGCCAGGCAGTCCTCCACGGTGTTGAAAGGTCCTGTGCCCGTCACTTGATCTCCTTCTCGTATGGAATCTCGATGCCGTAGCGCTCGGCGAAGGCGCGGATGTCGCTCATCGTCTTCGCGTTGGGGGCGCGCGTGTAGTCGGCTATCATCGCGTACATTCTCCGCTGCGCCCATTCAGTGCGCGTGTCCTTGCCCAGCTTCTCGGCGCTTGCAAAGGGAAGCCTGAAGATGTTCTCGAACACGGTGGAGCCGTTCAGCCCGCGCATGGAGAACACCAGCTCCTTCTGGCTTGCTAGGCATTTGCCGTATATCTCGATAGGCTCGTCTTCGGAGAGGTTGGTGACGAGGCGGGGGTATGTCTCGGCGTTGGACGAGGTGGTGAAGAGCACGGTTATATCGGTGAGAACCGGACGCTCGAACTTCTTCGCGAGCGCGGGAATGCCGTCCGCCGCCGTCCAGCGCATGCCCTTGTGGCGGGACCATCCGCCGCGGCTCGAGCGGGTGACCATGTCCATGAGGTAGGCGTTTGCGTTCTCCTTGACGCCGTACATGTAGATGGAGACGAGACCGTCGTTGAGCTCGGCGAAGCGGGATATGATCTCGGCGCTGCGCGTCATGCCGCTGGTTGCGTCGCCGTCCGTTATGAAGAACGCCACCATGGGGCGATGGGGGTCGCGCGGCATGGCGAGCACGCCACGGAGCGTGCGAAACACGTCCGTCTGGCCGTGGGCGGTGAGGTATGAGAGCCAGTCGTCGGCCTCGTCGAGCGACTTCTCTGTGACCTCTTTCCAGGCGGTGTCGGGGAAGGCGTACGAGAACTTGTCGCGGAAGGCGATCACGTTGAAACGGTCGCCGGTGTTGAGCATGCGAAGCGACTTGGAGATGGCCTTGCGGCATGACTTGAGGCGGTCGTTCATGATCGATCCCGAGGCGTCAAGAAGAAAGACTATGTCCTTCGCGACGACGGGAAGAGGGTTCTCAGGCTTGCTGGCCATCACGATGCGGAAATACTTCTCCTTGGGGTTGGCCGGGTCTGTCCACGATCCCAGACCGAACTTCACGTGCTCCTCGAATGGCTTGCCCTGAGGGGTGGTCTCGTCGCGCAGGGTGCGCACGGCCTCCTTCTCCTTGGCGATCTTCTTCTCGTCCACCGCCGTGGAGGTGGGCGCGGGCGGGGGCTTGGCGGCCTTTGCGCGGGCCTCCTCCTGCAGGCGCGCCGCGGCCTTTCCTGCCTTCTCGGCGGCGCGGGCGTCGTCAGCGGCCTTCTTCGCCGCGGCCTCCTCGGCTGCCGAGAGCACGGTGAGCGACGGCGGCTTGTCAAGCGCTGGAGAAATCCCGCCGCCAAGGCCGATCGGCTTCGGAATCGCCGCAGGCGGTGGCACAGCAGGGACTGATGCGGCTTCTGCGGCCGCCGCAATCGGCGCAGAGCCGAACGTTCCACCGCCGCCCGTTCCTGTGCCTGCGGCGGAGGGTTTGGACATCAGATTGTACGCGGGCGGGATGATGTCCGCCGCATGGCTCACACGCTCAACCTTGGGAATCACGAGCCGCGGAAGGGCGGCCTGGTCGTCGGGAACCGTCGGCGCCTCGATCTCGGCGATCTTCTGGCGCGGCGTCCATTCGGCTGCTTCGGGCGTGGCGGGAGCAGGCATCGTGTCGGATACTGGCGCGGTGGAGGCGGGACGCGGCAGCTCTGGCATGAGCGCCGGCGTCACGGCCGACTCAAGACGCAAGACGCGGTCTTCCTGCTTCTCCACCACGGGGGCTGCTGCTGGACGCGCCTCCTGCAGCACATGGGCGAGAGGGTCCTCGGACATCTTCTTCACCTGCATCACCGGCAGCTGCTTCGTCCACTTCCGCTCGCTGATCATGTTCTCCGGCAGCGGGGCGAAGGCGCAGTCGGAGCATGCGTACATCAGCGCCACGTGTGTTGCGCACGAGATGAAGAACACGAACGCCAGCAGCCCGGCGCCGCCGGTTCCGCCGGTGCGTTCGGCTTCGGTTCCCTCGATTTCAAGAGTTGGTTCCATTGCTCACCTCGCTCAATTGTTCGGCTTGGCCTTGGGGTAGCGCTTGGCGCGTTCGGCGTCGAGTGCGTCGGCCTCCTTGCCGCGTCCCTGGCGGCGCATTATGGCGGAGGCGCGCTCCAGCGCGTGCGGCACCACCTCGGGATCGTCGAAGAGCGTGCCGACTAGCATGTGGTAGCCGAGCGCCTCGTTTGCGTCGCCGCGCTCCTCCTCGTTGGCGGCAAGAGCCACGTAGGCCTGGACGCGCACGGCGAGAAGCTCGCGCGAGGCGGCGCGCTCCACGGCGTCGGCGAGATGCTCCTTTGCGGCGTCGAAGAGGCCGTTGGCGGTTTCGATTCGCCCGAGAGCGAGCGCGGCATGGGCGCCGCTGGCGGTCTTCGCGCCCGTCGCTAGGGCGCGCGCGTATGCCGCCGCTGCGGCGTCGCGCTCGTTCAGGCCCTCGTGTGCGGCGCCGGCGAGCGTGGCGCCGATCTGGCTCCATTCGGCGCCGAGCCTGCGCGCCTCGATCGCCTTGGCGGCGGCGAGGGCGGCGGTGTAGTTGGTGGTGGCGTTCATCGACTCCGCCACCCATTCGAGCGTTGCGGGCGGCAGGCGGTCGACGGCCTTGGTCGATATGAGCGCCGCGAAGATCTCGGCGGCCTCCTGGCGGTTGCCGCGCTTCTGCAGCACGGAGGCCAGCTCCAGCTTCGTCTCGCGCTCGAATTCGGCGGTCGGGTGGGCGGCGAGCGCGGCGCGGAAGTGCTTTTCGGCCTCCGGCGCGTCGTCGGAGCCGTTGGCTGCAACGCCCCACCAGTAGAGGGCCTCTGGACTCTTCGCGCGCTCGGGAAAGCGCTTTGCGAGCTCTGAGAGCGAACGCTCCGCCATGCGGAATTCCTTCTTGCGCAGCTCCTCCATCGCGCGTGAGTACAGCGCCTCGCCGGCGTAGGGGGATTC
>CAMIVJ010000013.1 GCA_946401765.1 uncultured bacterium
GCCCCGCGCCAGCGCCGGCTTTATCACCTGAGAAACCACCTGCGCGCGCGCCGCGAGGAATAGCAGCACCTCGCTGCGCGTCACTGGCGGATCGTCCACCTCGTCGCGCACGAGCCCTCGTATGAGCTCCGCAAGGCGAGTGCCGCCCGGCTCGCGCGTCACCAGCACCGTGCGCCCCTCGGCGCGCAGCTGCTCCGCGAGCTCCTTCACGTGGGTGGACTTTCCGCCGCCCTCTGGCCCTTCG
Source organism: uncultured bacterium (assembly GCA_946401765.1). Classification (GTDB taxonomy): domain Bacteria; phylum Verrucomicrobiota; class Kiritimatiellia; order RFP12; family UBA1067; genus RUG572. Next base: position 245 of record CAMIVJ010000013.1, read on the forward strand.
AACGTTATGAACTTTCCGCGCATTGTTCCGCTTCCTCGTTCGCCTTCTGTTGTGAATCCGTTGGAATACATGATACCACAATCTGCGCCATGTGAAAACATGCAAGTATGAAAATATCATCAGAAATCGTGGCCTAGAACGCTGCATTTGACCACGGGATTGCCCTGCTTGTCGAAGGTGAGCGTATACTTGCCGCCGGCTGGGCATTCGGCGAAGCTTGTGTCTTCCTCCTTCGAGGCGCCAGCACGCAGAACGTCAAGAGACGGTTTCTGCCCGTTGTGGTCTACCATCCATTTCCTGGCAGTCGATTCCACGTCGTCGCGGCAGAAACGACAGCTCAGGTAAATGGGCGTCATGTCTTTCTCGAGGTCCATTTCGCAATGCTTCATAAACCAGTCGCGTATGCGCTGACTAGACTCCGGCGTGAATCTGGCATTGCCCGAAAACCCGCTCCACTGCAAGCGGTTTCCGTGATGGACCGACGTCAAGGCGATGCGGCGGTTTCCCTTCCACCAGTCGATTCCCGGATAACCGCAGCACATGCACGGCGATTCCACGTGCGAGAAACTGAACATGGCATTGAACTCGGCGATTTCAGTCTTGTTCGTGATGACGTACAGAGATGGCTCCACGGTCGGATCACGGCAACACCCTCCGCCACCGTCGCGGATGACAATTCGGTCAGCATCTCGAATAATCGCGGCGAACGCCCTGCTGCGAAGGCCATCAAATACGCGGGAACGATAAACCCACATAGACACAAGGAACATCTGCAGCAAGGCTGGAACTACCAGCAGCACAAAAAACATTCTCTGCAGATTTGACAAGCCCTGGTCCGGACGACAAGGAAGAAACACCCCAAGCAGTACCACGACAAGCGTGACAACGGATAGAAAACCTCCGCCTGTCACGGCGTCGCAAGGCCTACCGGTCACACCGCTCACGAAAGACTCTAGGAGCAAAAACAACGCCAGATTGCGCGTCACTCTATAGAGGCGAAATGTCTTCATAGAACTGCATCGGCTATTTCTTTGCCGCGAGGGCGATGAGCTCGCGGGCGTGGCGTTCGACGACGGAGGTGAGCGACGCGCCGCCGAGCATGCGTGCGATCTCGTCGACTCTCTCGTCCCCTTCCAGCACGCGCACCGTCGAACGCGTGCGCCCGCCGCTCACTGTCTTTGAGACCGCCAGATGCCTCTCGCCGTACACCGCGCTCTGCGGCAGATGCGTTATCGCCACCACCTGATGGTGCGCCGCAACGGCGCGCAGCCTCTCGCCAACCGCGCGCCCCACCTCGCCGCCGATGTTGGAGTCGATCTCATCAAATACAAGCACTGGTATCGCGTCATGAGCGGCCACCACCGCCTTCACCGCCAACATCACACGCGCAATCTCGCCGGTGGAGGCAATCTCCCTGAGCGGACGTGCCGGCTCGCCCGGATTCGGCGCGAACTGAAAGTCCACCACGTCGCAGCCGCTTGAATCAGGCTCTCTCGCGCTCAGCGCCACGCCGAATCCCGCCTTGAGAAATCCAAGGCCATGTAGCTCCTTTGTGATCGCCTTGGCAAGGCGATCGGCCGCCTTTCTGCGCGCCGCCGAGAGATCCGCGCCTGCAGCGCGAACGGCCTTCTCCGCTTCCGCCACCTGCCCAGTCAGCTCCACAATGCGTCCTTCACGGCCCTCGAGATCCGCAAGCCGCGCCGCGCGCGCGTCGCGCAGCTCAAGCAGAGCAGCAGCAGTCGGGCAGTTGTATTTCCGCTTCAGCCGCTGCACAAGGGAAAGGCGCTCGTCAAGGGCTTGAAGCGTCTCAGGGTCGGCGTCAAGGCGCGATGCGCTTTCCGCGATGCCGCTCGCAAGCTCCTGCACCTGAACGGTTATGCGTTCGATCTCCTCGCTCCACTCCGCCGCAGGCTCGTGGAAGCGCGCGATCTCGCGCAGGCGGGCGCTCGCGGCAATCAATGCAGACGCGGCGGATTCGTCCGCTTCCGAAAGGAGTCCCGCCGCCGCGTTGGCGCATTCAAGGATCTCGGCCGCGTGGGCCGCTGCGGCATGGCGCGCGGGAAGATCGTCGTCGTCCTCGGAAGTCAGATTGGCGGCGTTCAGCTCGTCCACGGAATAGCGCAGGCGCTCCACCTCCTCGGCGAAATCCGACGAGTCCCCCTGCAGAGCGGCAAGCTCGCCCTTAAATTCCGAAAGGCGCTTCCACGCCGCATCGTATGAAGCATGGTCGATTCGTCCGTATGCGTCAAGCACGCCGCGCTGGAAAGTCTCGTCGAGAAGCGACTGGTGGTCGTTCGGACCATGAACGTCCACAAGGAGGCGCCCAAGCGCGCGCAGCGTCTGCACAGTGGTGGACGCATCGTTCACGTGAACGCGTCCACCGCCTGAAGCGGCGATGGTGCGCCGAACGAGAAGAACGCCGTCCTCGCAGGCCGGCAGCCCGGCATCGTCGAGCACTGCGTCCACCGATTTCGGCACGTCGCGGAACTCCGCCTCGATGCGCGCATCCTTCGCGCCGTCGCGCACGGCCGAGGCGTCAGCGCGCGCGCCAAGCGCAAGCTCAAGAGCGCCCATCAGGACGCTCTTGCCCGCACCAGTCTCGCCCGTGACTACATTCAAGCCATCGCCGAACTCGACATCAGCCGTTTCGACGATGGCCAGATTGCGCACTGATAGGCGAGCGAGCATTCCCTACTTCTTCGCTTCAGGCTTTGGAGCTTGAGCAGGAGCAGCAGGTTTTGCCGCGGGAGCTGGCGCAGGTTTTGCCGCGGGAGCTGGCGCAGGCTTCGCTGCGGGCGCAGGTGCAGGCTTCGCTGCGGGCGCAGGTGCAGGAGCGGGCTTAACTGCCACCGGCTTTGATTCGATCTTCGGAGCCGGTTTTGCAGGCGCTGGCGCAGGCTTCGCCGCGGGCACAGGTGCGGGCTTAGCCGGCGCAGGGGCGGGTTTTGCTGCCGGAGCGGGCGCAGGGGTGGCGGGCTTTGCCTCTTCCTTCTTGGGCTCTTCCTTGGCCTTCACGAGATCCTTGCGGGCCTTGAAGAAGTTGTCGGCGCTGTAGGAGGCGATGGAGTAGGTCCACTTTCCAACGGTGTCGTTGAACTCCTTGGCGGCCTTTTCGAGCTTCGCGTTCTCGGTGGCGTTGGTGCCGGTGGGCTTGAAGGCGGCGCTCACCTTGAACCAGCGGTCGGCGCCATTGGCGGCGCCGGTCTTGGCTGTGTAGGTGGTTCCGTTCTTCAGCGTGGCGGTGTACACGGCTCCGGTGGCGAAGCCGAGTTCGGCCTCGGTGCGCTTGGGATCGGCAATGCCCGTCAGGTCTAGATAGCTGAGAGCGGAGTCGAGCGAATACGTCTTTGACGTGTCGAGCTCCTCCTTCTCGCCGAGGCCTTCGAGATTCCACTTGCCGTCCTTGCGCGCGAGCTTCACCGTCTCGCCGCCCTTCGCGTATGTGACGGCGGTCACGTCGGACGCGGTGACCTTGCAGATGCGGGTGTCGACCCACTTCTTCGGGTCGCCGTCGAACGCGTCGAGCGCATCCTTCACCAGCACGGCCTTGCCCTCGAACAGCATGTAGCGTCCGTCGGGATATCCGCCGCCGCCGAACTGCGCCATCTGCCCCCTCGGCTTCGCGTTGTGCGTGCCGCCGAGCTGGAGCGACGCGATGGCCTTGCCGGCGGAGTTCTTCAGCTCCACTGCGGCCGGCTTTTCGATCTTGGTGCCGGTGGCCATCTGGCCCACCTTCAGATCCTGCAACTTGAGAAGGTTCTCGCGGATCTTGGTGACGTCGGCGGGATATCCATAGAGGCTCTCGACCTTCCATCCGGTCTCGGACGAGGCAAGCGCGAGCTTCTTCTCGCCGCCTATCTCGACGCGCGCCACGTCGGCGAGCTCGAAGGCGGGCAGCACCTTCTTGCCCACGAGCGAGGGCGTCTTCACGCTGCCGCTCTTCGAGGTGTAGTAGGCCGCGCCGCCGAGCACTGCGGCGGCCGCCGCCAGGATGACAAGATTCTTCGTAGTCATTTCAGTAGTCTCCAGATTAGTGCCTGCGGCGCATGAGGCCGCGCAGCAAGCCAAGCAGAATCACGATGGCCGGCACGAGGCAGATGTTGATCACCTTGAGCGTGAGGCCGAGGCGGTCGATGTCGGCCGTGAGCTCCTTGCGCACGTTCTTGAGCTTGCGGCGAGTCTCGGCCTGCGTCTTGCGCAGCTTGACGATCTCCTCCTGCTGCTCCTTCGAGAAGAGGAAGCGGTCGTTGCCGCTCTTCTGCTTCTGGAGTGAGGAAAGGCGCTGCTGAGTCTGCTCAAGCTCCTTCTCGAACTTCTCCTGCTCGGCCTGCCACTTCTTGAGGGCCTCGGCCTCGAGGGCGTCGACCTTCGCGAACGGGCGGTTGGAGGGACCGCGCGAGCGAACGCCGATGAGCTCCTCGCGTCCGGCATACTGCTCGATCACGTTCGAGAAGAGCACGATGTTGTCGTTCATCGGCTGGGCAATGACGCCGAAGGGAGTGTTCATCACGCGCACGCAGAACTCGTCGGCCAGGAAGTCGGAGTCGGCGAAGAGCACCACGCTGCCCTTGCCCTCTGCCGTGACCTTGGGAACGGCGTTGGTGGATCCCTCCACGAAGTCCGGCCCCTTGGGGAAGGCCGTCTTGAACGTGCCGGAGAGGCGCGCGGCGAGGGTGCGCTGCACGCCGTCGGGCTTGAGGTCGCGGCGCATCGCGCCCATGCCGAACTGCGCGCCCGAGCGGTCCACGAGGCAGGCGTCGGTCTTGGACGAGAAGATGAGCGGCTCGAAGGAGATGCCTTCCTTCTTCGCGAAGGAGAAGGATCCGGAGAACGGAAGCAGCACCTGGCTGAGGCGCGAGACGAGGATGTCCTTGCCGTCCACGTTCTTCTTGTCAAGCGAGAGGAACGCGGGATTGTCCTCGGCGCGACCGGTGCCGTCGTTGAGCTTGGTGGCGGCGGAGAGGTCGGCCACGAGCTTGGACGTGTCGAACGTGACGCCCCATGCGTCGAAGAGCTTGCCGAGCGTGGAGGGACCGTCCTGGCCGCCCATCTGCTGCATCATCGGGTTCTGCTGCTGGCGGCTGGAGATCATGTCCATGATCGAGAACGGATCCACGCACGCGATGAGGCGGCCTCCGCGCAGAACGAACTGGTCGATCGCGAAGAGCGTCTTCTCGGAGAGGTCCTTCGCGTGCAGCACCACGAGCGTCTTCACGTCGTCGTCGATCTTGTCGGCGTCAACGGCGATCTCGCGCACCTCGTAGTCCTTCTTGAGCTCATTGAACACGGCCCATCCCTGCGGCTGCTGGCGGCGCTGCATCATCATGGGATTCTGCGGCTTGCCCATAACGTCGGGCAGGGACGTCATGAGGCCCACCACCGGACGCTCGGGCCACGCAACGCGCGTCACCAGGCGCGTGATGTCGTACTCGAGCGTCGACTCGGTCTTCTGGCTCAACCTCGGCAGCGTCTCCTCGCGCTCGCCGCACACCGCCACGAGGCCGAAGTACACCGGCTGGCCGAACGGGTTCACGTTCTGCGGCTCCACGCCGTAGCGCTGCGCCCACTCCTCGGCGTCGCTGTCGGGCTTGGGATCGTACGCCTCGAGGGCCACGTGCCCCTTGCCCGCGCGCTCGTACTCCTTGAGCAGGTTCAGCACCTGCTGGGAGTACGTCTTGAACTGCATCGGCATCTCGGCCGAGCTGGAGCTGAAGTAGAACTTCAGCGTCACATCGTTCTCGAGCTTGCCGAGCACCGCCTTCGACCCCTTCGAGAGGGTGTAGAGCTTCTCGCCCGTCATGTCGACGCGCAGCGGCAGATTCGAGAGGATCATGTTCGCGGCGCCGATCACAACGGCCAAGACCGCGAGACCCGCCACTCCTGTAAGTTTCTTGTTCATAGCATTAAAACCTTCAAACTCTAAAACTCTAAACTTCGAACTTTGAACTTCGAACTACGACGCCTTGCGGCTGTCGGTCACGACCTGCGCTGCGGCGAGCATGAACACCATCATGCCCACGTAGTAGCCTATGTCGGCGAAGTCGATCATGCCACGGCGCATCGCGTCGAAGTGCTGCAGAAGCGAGCACGAGGCGATGGCGTTCACCACACCTCCCGGCACGCCCCAGTTGGCGACGGCGTTGACCACGGGGTCGAAGCCGATGATGAGCAGCGCGAACGTTATCGCAAGCGCGATCACGAAGCCGATCACCTGGCTGCGCGAGAGCGACGAGGCGAAGATGCCGATCGCCGTCGCGGCGCCCGCGAGGAGGAAGCTGCCCAGATATCCGCAGAACACCGCCCCGAAGTCGGGGCTGCCGAGCCATGCGGCGGTGCACACCACTGGGAACGTGAGCGCAAGGCCGAGGCCGATGAACGTCCATGCGGCCAGGAACTTGCCCACAAGGGCCTCGCCGAGGGTTATCGGCAGCGTGAGCAGCAGCTCGATGGTGCCGTTCCTGCGCTCCTCGGCCCACGATCCCATCGTGGCCGCGGGCACGAGCAGAAGGTACATCCACGGATGCCAGAAGAAGAACGGGGTGAGGTCCGCCTGGCGGCGTTCGTAGAAGAACGCCACGCCGAAGGTGAGGAACCCGGCGAGCACTAGAAACGCCACAAGGAACACATAGGCGACGGGCGAATCGAAGTATGCCTTGAACTCACGCCCGAAGACCGTCTTTACTTTGCTGGGGCACATGGCTTACTTGCCCTCCTTTTCCATCGTGAGATTGCGGAAGACCACGTCGAGCTTGCCGCTGGGGTCCATGGCGCGGAGCTTCTCGGGGGTGCCGTCGGCCTTGATCTCGCCGTTGGCGATGATGATCGCGCGCGTGCACACGGCGTCCACCTCCTCGAGGATGTGGGTGGAGATGATGATCGCCTTCTCCTTGGCCATGTTCTTGATCATCTCGCGCACGACGAACTTCTGGTTGGGGTCGAGTCCGTCGGTGGGCTCGTCCATGATGAGCACCTTCGGGTCGTGCAGGATGGCCTGCGCGAAGCATGTGCGCTGGCGGTAGCCCTTTGAGAGCGTCTCGATCGTCTGGCGAGCGACGCCCGTGAGCTTCGCGTCAACGATCGCCTTCTCAACGCGCGCCTTCGCCTCGGCGCCGCTGTAGCCGCGTATCTTGGCTATGAACGCGAGGAAGTCGCATACTGTCATGGCGCGGTAGCTCGGCGCTGCCTCCGGGAGGTAGCCCAGCACGCTCTTCGCGCCCACAGGGTCCTTGATTATGTCGTGTCCGCAAATCTCGGCAGTGCCGGATGTGGGCGGGATGAAGCCCGTTATCATCCGCATGGTGGTCGATTTTCCGGCGCCGTTCGGCCCCAGAAAGCCCAGCACCTCGCCCTTGGCGACTTCGAAGGAAATGCCCTTCACCGCCTCGAACGAGCCGAAGCTCTTCTTGAGTTTATCTACCTTTAGCATGTCCGTGCAGCCTTATTGTTGCTTCTTTTGGCGGCCCTCCCACCCGGGAAGACCGCCAAAGAGAATATCAAACTTGTGTTAAGCGTCTGTTAGAGAACGTCAGAAAGCGACGCCGGGCACCGTGAAGCGGTTGCACGTGCCGTCGTGGAAGTTGGCGAACTCGGAGACGACCGCGCCCTCGGTGCCGCCCATGAGGAAGTGCCACGAGCCGACCTTGGGCAGCTTGTGCGCCACGCCGTCGGGCAGCCACTTCTCAACGTGGAGCGACTTGAGGTACGTGGGCTTGTTGGCCTTGTGGTCGAAGAGGAGCTCGGAGAGATTGGCCTTCGCCTCGGGGAACTGGTCGAGATTGGGCTCGCCGACCTCGGAGAAGCTGTACACCCAGCCGTAGCGCACGAGCCAGCTCTCCATCTTGGCGGGGATCGCCTTCTTGATCTTCTGGCCGGTCCAGATGTCCTCGTACTCCTTCTCGGGGCCGGGCAGATGGCAGTGCTCCGGAAGCGCCTGCAGAGGAAGCAGGTAGATGTCGTGGCCGAAGTACTCCTCCTTGATCTCGTCCACCCAGATCACTCCGCCCATGCCGTACTTGACGAAGTCGCTCTTTGCGAAGTCGATGGCCCAGAAGCCAAGGCCGGGCTTGGTGAGCTTGGCGTCGGCAAGCGCGGGATAAACGGGATATCCGAGCTTCTTGAACAGGTCGAAGTAGGCCTGCGTGGCCTTGGCGGTGTCGAACTTGCCGCCGTGGTTGATGCCGTTCTCGTCGAACGTTCCGCCGATGTAGAAGTCTTTGTTTGTCATTTTTTCGCATCCTTTCTTGCAGCAGCATGCTGCGCCCGTCGCACATCCGGACAGCGCGCTCACGAGAGTCGCGCCCGCACCTGCGGCGAGAAATTCACGTCTGTTCATTTCTTTTTTCCTTTCAGTTTGCAGTTCAAGTAGATTCCAAATGCCCATGTGACTGGATATTATACCACAAATCGGGCGCCCATGGGGCGCAAATGTGAACTGGCCTGGCGCCGCGGCGGCAGAGAATGCTCTACCTTATCATTATCGAGATGCCAACCGTCACGACGGCCTCGAGGTTGCCGTCGGCGTTCACCCTGACCTTGGTGCCCTTCGGGCCATCCGCCAGGTTGACCGTCACGGCATCGCCGCCAAACCCTCCGCCAGTCGTGAGCAGGAAGCTCTTCGGCCTGGGCGTCACGCCGGAAATCTTCACGTTGACCGTTCCGGCAGGCGTGGCGCCGCCAGTGGCAAGAACCGGCGCCGCAGCCGCGTCCGTGAAGTTGAACGCGAGCGTTGCGCCGTCCGCAAGCGAAAGCGCCCCCACTTTCGCCGTGCCGGACTCTCCTACCTCGAGCGTCGCATTGCTCCCCACTCTCACCGCGCCGGCTCTCTCCTCGCCCCCTACGTGCATCTTGAGCGTCGATGCGCCTTCCAGCGCCACCGCCCCCTTTCCCGGCCACGCGTCGGCCATCACCTCCACCGTCGCGGAATCCTGCGCCGTCAGCCCTCCGGAGAAGATGTTGCCGCTGGAAGTGTTCGCGAACACGAACTTGCCGATTCCCTTCACGTTCACCTTGAACTTCGCCGCGGACTCCGCGTTCGCCGCGCCGATCGGCGCCTCGCACGTGATCGTGCGCCCTACGGCGCCGTCGTAGTAGTCCGTCGTGTCGAACGTGACGATGGTCTGCCCGGAGCTGCTGTGCTTGTAGATCGCGAAGTTGCCCGTGTCCCTGTTCGCGCCAGGCTCATTGTAGCACATCGTCCAGTCGGCGCACGCGCCAAGCTCATGCGAGCCCGAGTTGCTTACGCGCAAGTATCCCGCGCCGCGCAGGATTCCACCGGAGCCGAAGATCGTCCTGCCGTCGCCGATCGGAACTATGTAGGTGTTCTGAATCGGCCTTATCCTGCCCACGACGAAGGTTCCGCTTCCGCCGGCGGTGTAGTGCGTGATGTTTCCGCCGCCAGTGACAACGAATTCGTCCGCCACCTTGAACTCGCCGTTGAGCGTGCCGAGAAGATGCGCCTCGGAACTCCTGTTGATCTTCGCGCTCATCACCTCGGCCCGTCCGCCGGCCTCCACGGAGAAGTCGGCGTTGTGCTTGAAGAAGCAGGCGTTGGGAAGAAGGTACACTCCGTCGCTCTTCACAACCGTGCCGCCGATCTCGGTATGGTCGCCCGACACGGTCAAGGTGTAGGTGCCGTGGATGTCGGTCGCGCGGGCGAGCTTCACTCCGAAGGCGCCGCCGGTGAACTTGACCGCGCCCGTGTTCTGCACGACGTCGATGTTGCCGGAGAACTCGACTGCGTTCTCGAACTCCACCTGGCTCGTCGAATTGTTCACCACGGAGACAACGTCGGCGAACTTCGCGCCTGAGATCCTGACGGGCGCGGAGTTCGGCGGAACGACGATCTTCGTGGCGCCGAATCCGCTGCCGTTGGGGTTCACGAGCGACGCCTCGGAGACGTCGGCGATGAAGGCGGTGCCGCTAGGCGGCACGTTCCCCGAAAGCCAGTTCGACCCCTCGTTCAGGCTGCCGCTCGCGCCGCCCACCCACACATGCTCGTCGGCAGCGGCCGAATACGCGCACCATATCTCGTTCTTCTCCCCGTTCAGCATGAATCGGAGGTTCCCCTCGGGCAGCGTCGCCGACGAAAGGACGTCGTCCGCGAACACTCCGCCGCCCGTGACCGCAACGACCTTGTAGAATCCCGTCGCTAGCCCTTCGGGAACGACGAACACTAGGTTCGCGCCCGCAATGGCGGCAGGCACAACGAGCGTGGTGCCGACCTCCACCGTCGTCTTGCCGGAATAGGCCGGCGCCACGCCGAGCGTCACCGTGCCGCCGCCCTTGTACGTCATTGCGCCTGCGCCCGAGATCGTCTCGTCGATCGCTGCAGACTTGCCGTTCGCGTCGATCGTGCCGCCTCCTTCGGCCACCGTCATGGTCAGCCTGTCGTGGGCGGGAACCGCCAACCCCGAGCTGCCTGCCTTGAGCGTGCCGCCGTCAAGCTTCAGCGTGCCGTTCGCCGTTCCGAAGAGTGTGTCGCTCGCTCCGTAGCGCACGGAGTTCACGATCATCGTTCCGCCGTCTGTCACGTTGATCGCGCAGTCCTCCCCCTCCGTGCAGCCTGAGCCGTAGCAGATGAAGGCCGTGCCGTCTGCTGCGCATACGGTTCCGCCCTCGACGTTCAGCGTTCCCGAGGCGTTGTAGCCGACGATGAAGCTCGCGGCCGCGCCGTACGTTCCGCCCGACTTCACCGTCATCACGCCCCTGTATCCCGGCTTGCCGCTGTCGCCGATGGAAATGTACCCGCTTCCCGACGACGCCGTGTTCGTGACCGTGCCGCCGGATATCTCGAAACACACCTCGCCGCTGTCGCTTTCGGCGTTGAAGCCCACGCGGATGTATCTTGCGAGCGCCAGCGTTCCGCCGCGATGGCAGAACCTCGTCGTGGCGTTTCTGGCGTCGGCGAGCACCATGTTCCACGTCACGTCCCAATCGCCGCCGTCCTTGTAGAGCTCCGTCGTTCCGCCATCGATCCTGCCGATGTAGAGGTTGTCGACCGAAGACGCGAGAGTGGCGCCGTTCTCGAACTTGAGTGCAACGGGCTTGTCGGCGTCGGTGCCGAGCGTGAGCTTGGCCCAGTCCGCCGTCACGCCCGCGCCGGAGAACGCGAGCGTTCCATCGGCGATCGTCGTCGCGTCCGCCCGGCTCGAGCCTAGCGTGAGCGTTCCTGGCCCCGTCTTCTCCATCGCTCCGGACATCGCCGGCGAGATAGTTGCCGAAACGCCGCCGGAAACCGCCACCTCCGCGGCGGAAAGCGTGGCGGTGCCGGTGATCGTGGCGTTCGCGCGGAACGTCACGGACGCCGCCGTAATGTCCGAATTGACCGTCGCCGCGTCACCGGCGTTCTCGAACACCGCCGCCGTGGCATTGTACCAGTCGCCCGCAACGCCGTTCTTCGTCCATTTGCCGGACGCATTCCACGACGCGCCTGATGCTCCGCCGTTCCACACGTACTCGCCCGCGAACGTGTCGGATATTACGACCTTCGTGCCATCCGCCGCCAGCACGAGCGCGTAGCGGCCGTTGTCGTTGCCGGAAAGCGAGATGGCATTGACCTCTGCCTGCGTGAACGTGCCGCCGTCCGTGATCTCCAGCACGGACAGGCCGTCACCGACGCCGCCTGAGGGGATCGCCACCGTGACAGGATGCGCAACGAGCGCGGTCTTCACGGCCGTGGTGATGGCGAGCACTGTTCCCGCCTCGCAGATCGTCCCGCCGGTGTGGCTCGGCGTTCCAGTGAATGTGATCGTGCCGCCTCCCTTGAAGGTGACGGTTCCGACCGCTCCGGGAGCGTCCTCGATGTCCTCGGCAAAAGTGACGATGAAGCCGTTGGGGTCTATGATTGCACCATTCGCGCCGGCGTAGATGTGGAGATTCGCGTGGGCCTGCACGAAGCCGGCCTCGCTCGCGTAGGCCCGCAGCGTTCCGCCGTCGAGCGTCACAGTGCCGCCTCCCGTGCCGACGTTCACGAGGCGCAGAATCTTCGTCGTAAGCACGCCACCCTTCGTGACATTGACGACCGACTTCTTCGCGGCCGCGCCGTAGTTAAGCATGAAATCGGCCTTCGTGACGAACATGCCACCCTCAATATTGAGAGTGCCTTCCGAGGCGCCGTTGGCCATGGTTATGTTACCGTTGCCGTTGATGTTCTCGTAGATGCCGCCTCTCTTGATCGTAACTGTTCCGTTGCCATCGCCGCCGATGGTCAGATATCTGGATGTCTGCGAAAGTTTGCCGCCGTCATCGACCTCGATGTAGCCAGTACCTTTCTTGCCTGCGGTGGTATAAGTTGCTATCAGTTCGCCTCCAATCACCTTCAACGTACCGTGGGTGTCGGATGTGTTTGCCACGTTCACTTCGGAGAACTGGTATTTGCCGGACTGTATCTGTATTTCCGCACCGTTGTAGATGTACATCCCGACAGAGCTGGTAATGCCGCAATCGTCGGATTCCGCCACAAAGACTATCGGCGCACCGTTGTATTCGTTGTTAATACCTCCCGCCAGCGTCGTGTTCTCCCTGAACGTGATGACCTTATCCCAGCTGAGGTTGAGGTGGTCTCTTGCCGTGCTTATGTTGTGATTGGAATTCTCGAAAGCAGTTGTACCGGACTTGAACCAACAGCTTGTGTCGTCGAAATAACTTGTGCCGGAAGAATTGCCCTTCCAGTCCCAGAACGCCGCGCCTGCGGACTGCGAGAGGGAGAGCGCAGTCGAGAGTGCAGCCAGGAGCAGGAACCGATTCGGTCCCCGCTGCGTACCATGAGCGGTCTTTGCGTTCATTGCCTTGTTCCTTTCGGAGTTCACTCGTTCTCGATGACGACCTTGAAGAAATGAAGCGGAGATGTCTCGGTGGTCACTTCGGTCCATTCTGCCGCGCGAAGGTCGTCGGCGCCTCTTATCACCGCCTTGAATCCCTCGCGCAGGAAGCGCGGCTCGTATGTCACTTTGCCCTCGCCGTTGACGACCTCGATGCTGCACTTGAGCTTGTCGGCCGCGCTCTTCGGATCCGTGTCGCACGCATACTCGAACCAGTTGGGCTGGCCGTCGCCGTCGCTGTCCTCAAGGGCCACCCTGCGGAACACTTCGTCCGCCGCGCCTTCGGACGCAAGGCCGTTCTCCACGAACCATGCGTACGGAATCACCACCGTCAGCCCCGCGCCGGATGCCGACGCCGCGTTCACCGTCACCGAAGGACCCGCCTCTATTGGCGCAAAGCGAAGCGACAGGTCCTTGTACGCCGTCGTGCCGTTCGCGTCCGTCGCGGCGAGCGTGAGGATCATGCGCGAACGCGCATTCTCCGCCGTCACTCCAGAAGGCCTCACCGCCACGACGAAGCGGCCGCCGCCCTTCTCCGTCACGGAGACGTCCCCATCCCCCACAAGCGCGAGATGGCTCGGCAGCGCCGCAAGGCTCGTCACGCTCTCTGAGCACTGCACCGTGAATCTCGTCACGTTCAGGCCGCACTCGGCGTAGAATCCCTCGTCCGTCGCGGTCACCGACTGTATCTCCGGCATCCCGAGCGCAACAAGCGTCTCGCTGTTCCACGCCACAGCCGGCACCCGCGGCACCTGCACGTTTGTGACGCGCGGCGCGTACAGACGCCCGCCATATTGGTCGCCTACATACCAGGATCCGGAATGGGCGCATGTAATCGCAAGCTTGCCTGACTGCCCGGCGAACCCGCCAAGCGGAATGCTTACGTTCTGCCGATCGATGTTCGCCCCGTTTGTCGTCGACCAGACCGTTGTAGCGGTTCCGTCAACGGCAGTGAACACCGCAGTCAGAGTGTCCGATCCTTCCCCATAGTAGTTATTTGCGCTCCAGCCGAACGAAAGTGACGACGATGCGGTCAACTTGCCTGATATGGCCACGGAAATCGAACAACGCGACTTGTCAAGAACCGTCGTGTCGTCAACAGCCGTTCCCGCATACGACCATGTGCCGCTCGTGTCCGACGCAGAGAACGAGAGGTTTTCGCTGACATACGTCTGCGCGCCGGGAATTGGCGTTCTGCGCTCTCCGGCAATCGACGCCGTAATCGTCTCCGACGGCTCCCCTTCCACGAGCGCTCCGGATATCTGCGGCACAACAGTGAAGGAGTACGTCGCCCCTGGGGCAAGGCTGGAGACTCTAACGCTGCGCGTCTTACCGTCGAAAGAATGCGACGACGGGTCCTCTGGCATCAGCACTTCCGTGACGCGGAAATCGTCCACAAGTATCTTGCCCGAAGAGTAGAACGATCCGCCGCTTCTGCTGTTTCTGATTCTAAACTGCGCCGTCTTTCCCCCTCGATCGCCGAGGTAGACACGCTCCGTGCTCCAGCCCGAATTGCCCGTGCTCACGATACCCGGCGTGCAGATAGTCTCCCATTCGCCGCCGTCGAATCGCGCCTGCACTTCATACACGGCGCCAAGCGTGTAGTAGCTCAGCAGCTTGAACGTGAGAACGGAAGCCGACGTGAGAGTGAGGGACCGCGAGAAGGTGTACGAGCCGGCATACCTCGCCGTGGTGAAGAGGAGCTTGCCGTCGTATCCGCTCGAATCCTCGCCAACGTAGATGCTGTCGCCCGTCGACGTGCCGGAGGAGGACGAGAAGTCGTCGAGGAACTGCGAGGTCTCGGTGGCGGTTCTGGAAACCACAACCGTGAAGCCCGAGAGCTTGTTCGTGTAGAAGTCTGGAAAATGCCAGCCGAGCGAGAGGCTTGTACCGCTGACCTTCGGCAGCGGATCGATCTGCGGCCTCGCGCGCGGGTAGTGGCCCACGCGGATGTCCTCGATCGGGCTGCCGTTCTGCGACGGATCGAGATTGTAGTATCCGTCGTCGCTGCCGCCCCAGCCGTAGTTGAGGTAGAGGTAGGTGGAGTCGCCGTCGCTCGCCCAGCCGTGCGCCACCACTGCGTGCCCGGGAATCGACACCTGCAGCGGCACGCCGGCGCGGAGGTCGGAAAGAACCTGCGAGAAGTCTGTCGCGGTGGTAGCGTCGATGTTGCGTCCCTGGGTGTACCATTCGATGGCGTTGCCGGCAACGGTGTTGTAGCTAGCGCCGGAACCGCTGCTCTTGAACGACATGCGCGCAAGAACGTCCGCGAACATGATCAGGCGGGCTATGGGATACCGCACGGCCTCTGCCACGCCTCCGCGCAGGTCGTAATTGCTTTCCCACCACCAGCTGTATCCGCCGGGATAGAAATTCGTCACGCATACGCGCGTAGAGTCGACATATTCATATGCAAGCGAATTCCAGTCTATCGGAACATGCCCTTCGAAACGCAACGGGAACGTCTTCACCGTCTGGTTCGTGTCGGTGAAGCTGTGATTGAACGTCTCCACCCGGTCTATGCGCGCAGGCCAGCGGAAATAGCGGAATCCCTGCGCAGTGGCCGTGGCCACGCACCCGCAAGGACAGCGCCCGCGGTAGACTCCTGAGTCCAAACTCGAGTCGTACACCGGCGTGTAGTCGTTGTACGGCTGCCACTGGTTGTAGTGCGACTTGAGGAACGGTTCCACCACAATGGTCGCCGGGTTCTCGATCGAAGGCGACGCAATGCGCGGAACGTCCTTCTCAAGAAGCCTCTTCCACTTCGCGTTCCGCTCGCCGCCAGCGGACTCCTTTGCCCGGCATGCGTCGCTGGAGCACTGCAGCATCGTGTAGGCGGGCGAGTCCGGAACAGGCTCCGCGAAGTCGTTCTTCGAAAAGCCCACGATCGGATCTGCAAGGTCGCTGCCGGAAAGGATCACGTGCCCGGCGGGCGCGAGCGAAACTACCCACAGGCCGTCGCGCTCACGTGCCGACTTCACCGTCGTGCCCCGAAGTACGGCC
Organism: uncultured bacterium; assembly: GCA_946401765.1. Classification (GTDB taxonomy): domain Bacteria; phylum Verrucomicrobiota; class Kiritimatiellia; order RFP12; family UBA1067; genus RUG572. The sequence continues at coordinate 16,066 of CAMIVJ010000013.1, forward strand.
GAGCCGACGGCGTCGCGCGAGACGAACGCCTCGGCCGCCGCGCGCACGGCGTCTTCGTCCACTGTCGCCGAAAGCGCAGCCGAAGCCGCCGCGACGCAAAGAATGCTCGCCGCGTTTCTCATGGTCCTTTGCATGGCCTTCTCCTTGCTCAGCAGTAGACGCTGGCTATTCAGATACTACGATGCAGCTTAGCGAATGCGGCGGAAGCGCCACCTTGCCGTCGTTCACCGCAAACGCGGTCTTGACCGGCACTACGCGGTTCTCCGCGCCGATGTCGTTGTAGTCGTTGGGCGAGGCGCCCGCGAGCACAGTCGCCTTCAGGGAACCTGACTTCACGCCGAGCGCGGCGACGTCAAACGACACAGACTTGTCGGGGCTCTTGTTCACGACGGCGAGAACGCGGCGCGCTCCGTCGTCCGAAACGGTCAGCACCGCATCGAGCACGGGCACGCTCGTCCTGCCGTTGGAGAGCGATCCGCAATCCATCGCAAGAGGCGCGACATTCGCCTCGAGAAGATGCGTGTACATCCAGAACACATGGTACGACGTGCGCTTCACGATGCCCTTGTCGTGCACGAACACAGCGCCGCGCGTGTTGACGATCGGCGAGAAGTTCGCCATCTTCACGATGTCGCAGTGACGCAGGCACGTGTTGAGGAAGCAGGCGGAGAAGAGGGCGTCCGCCATCGTGTAGTATGAGGCAACGTCGTTCTGGCGGCGCTCCTTGTAGTTCATCACCGCTCCGCGCCTGAAGTTGCCGAGACCTGGATGGTACCAGCCGCGCAGGTTCCACTCGTCGAACGCGATGCCGATCCTGCCGCCGCCGAATCCGGCCTTCTCCAGGGTCTTGATCGTGCGCTGGATGTCGGCCTCGGGAGCTTCGGTGCGCATCATGCAGTCAAGGTACGGCGTATCGCCCCTGCCCCACACGAAATAGTCGTGTATGCTCACGTAGTCGAGAAGGCGGCCCGCCGCCTTGAGAAGCGGCAGCGTCCAGCTTTCCGCCGGCAATGCGGCGGCGAGGAGCTTTATGCGGCGGTCGGTGCCGCGCATCATCTTGGCGCTTTCGCGCACAAGCGGACCCCACTGCTCCACGGTCTTGGCGCCGATTTCGTGCCCGCCCCAGTTCTCGTTGCCCACGCTCCAGTACATCACGTCGTGCGGCTTCTCGTAGCCGTTCGCTATGCGCTGTCGGCCCCATTTGCCGATGTTGAGGTTGCAGTACTCCACCCAGTCGCTCATCTCCTCCTCGTTGCCGGTGCCC
>CAMIVJ010000014.1 GCA_946401765.1 uncultured bacterium
AAACGTTCCTGAGGTTCGTGATCGCCTGGCGAGTCTGCGCCTCGGTCGTTGTGGCGGTAACGGCGTTCACGGCCGGATCGATTGGAATCTGGCCCGAGCACCACACGAATCCGCCGGCTTTGATGGCCTGACTGTACGGCCCCAGGGCCTTGGGCGCGTTCTCAGTGGATATGATATTCATTTTCACCTCGGTCGTTGTTTGTCAGCGCGTTTGACTACTGTCCGCCATGACGGCGCATCTGGCGCGTGGGCGGCATCTCGACGGAATCGGGCTCCAGCACTCCGTCGGCGCTGCCGCGCGCGGCTGGCGCGCCGTAGCGCTTCTTGATCCACCACGCCTGCGCCACGCCGAACGCCGTGCTTAGCGCCCAGTAGAGCGAAAGCGCGCTCGGGAAGTTGTAGAACATCACAAGCATCATGAGCGGCATCATGATCATCATCATGCGCTGCTGCGAGTTGTCGCCTGAGGGCGTGAACGCGCTCTGGAGCATCGTGAGGCCGGCCATCGCTAGCGGCAGGATGTTGAGCCCGCCGAACGGAAACCAGCTGGCGAAGAGCGCCTCTGGCTCGGAGAGGTCCGATATCCACAGGAACGGCGCGTAGCGCAGCTCCACCGCCGAGCGCAGCACCGTGAAGAGAGCGATGAACACCGGAATCTGCACGAGCATCGGCAGGCAGCTGGAGAGCGGATTCACCTTGTTCTCGCGGTAGAGCTGCCACGTCTCCTGCTGGAGACGCTGCGGATTGTCCTTGAACTTCTTCTGCAGCTCCTTCATCTTGGGCTGAATCTCCTGCATCTTGCGCATGCCCATGCTTGACTTGTGCGTGAGCGGCCAGAAGATGAGGCGCACGAGTATCGTCAGCAGTATTATCGCCACGCCGTAGTTGGGAATCAGCGTGTTGAAGAAGTTCAGCACCCACACGAGCGGGTAGCAGAGCCAGCGCCACATGCCGAACTCCATCACGTCACGCATGCCGAGGTTCCACAGAAGCGCCTGCTTCTTAGGGCCGAGATAGACCGTGTAGCTGCGCTTGGCGGGCGTGCCTGCGAACGAGACCTCAGCGGCTACGCTCTTTAGGGCGTAGTGCGGCAGGGCGGGATCGCGCGCGATGACGGCACGGAAGCCGGAGTTGGGCTCGCTGCACTTGGCGAGCGCCGACACGAAGAAGCGGTTCTTCACGGCCACCCAGGTGTGGGCGCCCGGATAGTCCACAATCGACCGCTCGGGCATTCCGGCCGCGCTCTTCTGTCCGCTGCAGCCACCGGCGGTTGAGACCAGATAGCTCTTCAGCGGCGACTCGCCGTCGTCGCCGTGGTGCACCACGTGCGGCTTCTTGCCCGAGAGCGCAAAGGAGTCAACGGAGAGAATGTCGTTCTTCGACGAGCCCATCGTCACTGCGCCGAGCGAGAGCCTGCTCGCGGCAGTGGCGCCTGGCTTCGCGAACGTCTCTTCAACCTCCACGCAGTAATTGGGCATGAGCGTGATGCGACGCGTCATGAAGGCGTTCTTGAACACTACGCAGTCGGCATCGCTGAGTTTTTCGTCGAGCTCGAAGTCTTCGTCGGGATCGACGCCCTCCATGCCGACGACCGCGAGGGCGGGGGCTGACGAGAAGTCCAGCGCGAGCGGCGGGTTCTCCGGTGATATCTTGCCCGGCTTCTGCGCGTATTTGAGCATCTTCGCGCTCTTCACCACGGCGCCACGCGTGGATAACGTAAGCTCCACCTGGTCGTTCGCGAGCGTTGTGGTCTTCTCAGGCGCCTTGGGCTTAGCGGGCTTCGGCGCCTCGGCGGGCTTTGGCGCCTCTGCCTGTTTAGGGGCGGGCGCGGTCGTCTGCGCGGGCTGCACCTGCTCCGCCGGAGGCGGGTTTCGCGCCGCCTCCTCTGCCGCCTTCTTCTGCTGGCTGAATGAATGCCAGAACCAGCCCACAAGAGCCAGCCCCAGCAGAAGCGAAATCAGTTTTTCCTGTTTGTTCATGTCTTATGCTCGTTTATGTAGTTCTTCCACCGCCCTTTCGGCGGCACCGGATCGTAGCCGTAGGAGCCGAATGGATGGCACCTGAGAATCCGCCATGCCGCGAGCAGCGAGCCCTTCACGGCTCCGTGCACCCGCAGCGCCTCTATTGCGTAGTTCGAGCAGCTCGGCTCGAAGCGGCAGCAGCCGCGGAAAAGCGGCGAGAGCAGCACCTGGTAGGCGCGCACAAAGAGAATGAGCAGTTGCTTCACTCCGCTCGACCCTGTGGAACCGACGCGAGCAGACCTCCGCCGCGGGCGAGGCGCAGAAGCTCCTGCTTGACGTCGTCCATCCGTTTCCCGCCGAGCGACGCGCGCCCAACGAGCACCCAGGCAACGTCCGCCCGAAGGCTCTCGCACGCGAGGCGGAAGCCCTCGCGCAGAATGCGCTTGGCGCGGTTGCGGTCCACTGCGTCATGAAAGCTCTTCTTTGAAACAACGACGCCGGCTTGACGGCCGGCGTCGGGCAGATGCAACACCCACGCGGCGAACAAACGCCCGCGCAACGGGCGCCCCTGGTCGAAGACGCTCTTGTACTTCGAGCCGGGGAGCCGCGTGGACATACGCTTCGCCGTCCCTTAGACCTGGGTAAGGCGCTTGCGCCCCTTCGCCCGGCGGCGCGCGAGAATCTTTCTCCCGCCCTTTGTCGCCTTGCGTGCGCGGAACCCGATCTTGCGCGCGCGTTTCACCCTTGAGGGCTGCCACATCATTTTCATCTTCTATCTTCCTTTTTTGTGTGAAAAGTGAATTGATATTATATCAAACTAAACACGGCAAATCAAGCATGACGGCGAAAATTCGGAAAATCGGGAAATCACATCCGGGCATGCCCTTTTCGGACACGCTTAGCGGGCGAACCGGAGAATCCATTCGTCCACGCTGCCGAACATCGGATGGCAGTTGGAGTAGGTGTTGTCGCTTTCCTTCCACGTCTCCCACAGCGTAGTCGCACCGCGATCGAGCATGTGCAGCCAGCCGGGGAAGCCCTTGTGGAGGACGATCTTCCGCGCGACGTCCACGCGCCCGTGTTCCGACAGGTACATGAGCATGTAGCGTGTGGAGAAGATGCCCGTGGTGGGACCGTACCCCTTCTCTTCAATGGCCTTCACAAGCTGCCGTTCGGCTGCGGCCACCTGCTCCGCCGGGCCGAGCCCCAGATAAAGGCCGGTGGCCTGCGCCGACTGCGTGCCGTTCGCCACGATGCCGTCCTTCACGTACTTCGCCGCAAAGGCGGCCTTGATCTTCTCCGCGAGCGCCATGAACTCCTTTTCGTCGTCCGTGCGCCCGAGCATCTTCGCGAACTTCGCGGTCAACTCAACGAAGCGATGCCAGTGCGCGGTCGCGGTGCATCCGTTCGGCGCGCGCTCCAGCGCCTCGTGGTCGCCGATGCAGTTGGGGACGAGTCCGTCGGGGCATTTCGCCGCCACGAGCCGGACGTAGCGTGCGCAGACGGGATAGTAGTCGAGCGCCTTCGTCTCATTGTAGTGGCGGAGGAGCCCGTCGATCAGCTCCGGCACGGCGAGCGCCCACGAGATAGGTCCGGCGCGCCTGCCGAAACCGCTGTCCCCGATGCCCACGTAGGGAGCGGTCTCAGTGATCCATCCGTCGTCCGCCGCCTCGTCCGCGAAGTCCTGCAGTATCTTGAGATAGAGCGCGCGAACGTCCCAGTTGAGCATCATCGCCTCGTACGTGGAGACAATGTCGCCGCCATAGCCTAGACGTTCGCGTCCCGGACAGTCGCTCTGCACGCCGCCGATCGTGTTCGCCTGGAACGTGCGGCGGCACATCTCGTGGATGGCCGCAAGGTCCTTGTTCTCCGTCTTGAACGCCTTGGCCGCAGGTGCCTTCGCCCTCTCATCCAAGGACAGCATCGATCGCACATCGCGCAGCGAATCCGTCTCGCCGAGAAGATGTTTTGCGCCGCGTATTTCTGCGTAGCGGAAGATGTGCCAGGTGAACGGCGGATTGAAGCGCTCGCACGCCGCACCACCGCAGATATAAACATCGCGCTGGCAGGCGACGCGCGGCGCGCCAGGCCCGCCGTTGCCGCGCTTTATCTGGCCTGCGGTCTGAGTGAGCACGTTTACCGAACCGTCCGCGTTGAGGCGCTCGCCGTAAACGATCTCCACGCGCGTGCCGCGCGCCTCGCCGCGGAACAAGAATTCCGGCACGCCTGAAGCGTTCACTCCGAAGTCCACAACTTGAACATCTCCTTCACGCAGCCACTTTGCCTTGCCTCTGTGTACTTCGAAAGTTCCCATTCCGAAGAAGCGGTGCCCGCTACCGCTGCCCTCCTCCTGGCCAGGCCACGGACGAATCGTTCCCTTCGGACCCTTCACCGCAGCCGCCGGTTTCCACTCTGCGTCCTCGGCGCGCGTCGCGTCGATCTCCGTGCCGAGATACACCGAGTTGCGCACCACGTTCGTCCTGCGCCATTTCCACTCTAGCGGCTTCTCCACGCCGTCGACCGCCATCTTGAAGCAGGGGCGTCCATGCGCGAGCTTCGCGCGGAAGTTGTCGTGTCCCCAGAAGCGGAGCGGCGGCAGATTGTAGAATCCGTTGCCGAGGCGCACGACGACATCGACCGGCGAAGACGCCACCTTTACGGTGAAGGACTTCGCATACACCGTCTTGTCGTAGGGCGTCCAGAGCGTGTCGAGACCATCCGCGCACATCAGCGTCTCGCTCCCCACATGAAGCAAGGCGAACCCGGCGCACGCGAAATGCACCTTCGCCTCGCGCACGCCTTCGGGTAGAGTGAACCTAGCTCTGAATTCTGGCGCGGGGTCCTCCTCGTACCAGTCGGCGCCGTTGCGGTCTGGCAACCCGTCGCCGATCCAGGGGAGCGGCGCGAGGGGGGATTCTGCCGCGGAGAGGATAGATGCGGCGATCGCCATCGCCGCGAATAGTGTGCATTTATTCATGCGCATGAGTTTACCAAATCCGCCCGCGCTAGTAAACGGAAAACAGCACGCGACCGCGCGATGCGCTTCAGCGCGCCCCAATCACAAGAGAGAGCACGGCGAGCAGAATGCCGCAGAGCCCCTCTCCCGCGATCAGCCCGGCTGAGAAAAGCGTGCCGGGATCTTCGCCTGTCGCCTCCACGCCGCGTAGTCTGTTCACATAGGCGCGCACCATTCCGCCGGCGAAGATCGAGACGTTCAGCCCAATCGGCAGATAGATTCCAATCGCCACGGGCATCACCGGCACGCGCAGCAGCATCAGCGCCACGGCAAGCCCGGCACCTGCAGCAAGAAGGTCCCATGGCAGGCCATCGCCCATGATGCCCTCCACGATGACCTTCATCAACGTGGCCTGCGGCGCCGAAATTGCCTTGCTACCGAACCCCCACGCCTTGTGCAGCAGCACAAGCACGCCGCCGATCACAAGGGCTGAGGCCACCACGCCCACGAATTCGCCGACCTGCTGTTTCCACGGCGTCGCGCCCAGAAGGCGTCCCGTCTTGAGATCCTGCGCCGTGTCGCCCGCTATCGCCGCCACAATGCACACCACGCTGCCTATCGCTATCGCCGCCGTCATTCCTACCGCGCCTGCCGCCCCCGTGGCCCTTATCACGAGAGCCGACACAACGAGCGTCGCTATCGTCATGCCGGAGATCGGATTGTTCGAACTGCCCACGAGCCCCACCATCCTCGCAGAGACCGCCGCGAAGAAGAAGCCGAAGAGCGCGATGAGCATCGCTCCCAGGAATCCTACCGGCACTGCCGGAACGGCCCAGATGAACACCACCACGCACGCAATGCCGGCAAGCACTGACTTCATCGGCAGATCACGCCCTCCTCTGTCGTCGGATTTCGCCGTCTTTCCGGCGGACGCCCTGAACGTACGCACGAAAAGCGGCATCGAGCGGATGAGCGAGAAAAGTCCGCCCGTCGCAATCGCGCCAGCGCCAACATAGCGCACATAGCCTCTCCATACGCCGTCGGCGTTGCCTGCATCCCACATTGCGCGCGCCTCCGGCACGTGCGACGCGATCACCGGCAGCAGCACCATCCATCCAAGCAGCGCGCCGCCCAGCAGAAGCGACGCCACCCTTGGCCCCACAATGTACCCCACGCCGAGAAGCGCCGGGGACACGTCTAGCCCCAGCGCCCCTCTTACGCACTTGACAGGCCACAGGAAGCTCTCGGGTATCCACTTAAGCCACCCCGTAACGAACTTCAATGCAGCCGCAAGGCCAAGCCCGATGAACACAGTCTTCGCATGCTTCGCCCCAGCCTCGCCCGCGCGCAGAACGTCGGCACAGGCCCTTCCCTCGGGATACAGCAGAGTCTTCTCCTCCTCCACGATCAGCGGACGCCGCAGCGGCACCATCAGCAGCACGCCCAGAACGCCGCCCGCAAGCGCGATGAGCGTGATGGAGACAATCTCCGGAGCGTGGAACTCGGACGGTCTCTCCTGCGCCCAGAGATACAGCGCTGGAAGCGTGAATATCGCCCCGGCCGCGAGCGACTCGCCTGCGCTGCCGATCGTCTGCACCATGTTGTTCTCGAGGATTGAGTCCCTTCTCAGCACAAACCGCAATACGCCCATCGAGATCACTGCCGCCGGCACAGACGCCGACACCGTAAGCCCCACGCGCAGGCCGAGATACGCATTCGCGGCGCCGAACACCACCGCCAGCAGCACGCCGAGCACGAGTGCCGTGAACGTGAGCTCCTTCTCTCTGCCATTCTGTGTTTCAGTGGTCATTTCGTGCCTCCGTGCCTCGTGCAGAGCATGTCATTTCTTGAAGAAAAGAAAAGTCCCCGCCTCGATTGACTTTTCATCCACCTTATCGCCCGTGGTTATGCGTCCGCGCGGACTGTAGTAGTACGTCGTTGGCGATTTCCACGCAGCGCCAGCTATCTTGTACGGCGAAAGCTCGGCGCTCACCGGGCCGCCGCGCGTGTATCCCGGCAGCTTCGCGAGGGCCTCAAGATCCTTCACGTCGTCGCCCATCCGCCCGACATGCAGATTCTCGGGGAGAGGCAGCACGTTCCCGTCGGACGGCGCGGCGGCAGTTTCGTCTTTGGGCACCACAAGCTTGGCGCGCTTTTTGAAGAAGCCCCCCTTCAATCCGAGAACGGTGAGCCATCCGCGCTCCTCAAGCTTCTCAGTCTGCGCAGGCTCTTCCACCGTAGAGTCCCCCTTCTCGTTTGGAACGATGAGCGGCGGCTTCACGACAGGCGGGCGCACCGGCTTCGTTGCGGACGACGCAACCTGCGCCGACGGCACGCCAGGCTTCAACGGCGGCTTGACTATCGGCGAGGGCGTCATCGGCTTCGCCGGCGCAGGTTTTGCCGGAGGTTTCGCCGCAACGCGCTGCGCCGGCTGGACAACAGGCTTCGCAGGCGGCTTCTGCGCGATGGTCTTTGCAGGCAGCGCCTTTGCCGGCTGGAGCGGCTTAGCGGAGGCTATTGCCGTGGGACGCGCAGGGGCAAGCAGGGACGATTTTCCGTAGAACGCAGTCATCGTGTCCGTCTTCCCGTACAGCACGCTTTCGAGGTAGGAATCGGCCTGCACGAGGCGCTTTGCCTTCACGTCGGGATCGCTTGCCGGACGCATCTTCAGACCAAGCTTCGCGCGCACGCTCGGCATCGCGAACAGCATTCCGCATCGTTTGCGGCCGCGGTGCTTCTTCTTGTGCCACGTGTTCGGCGCGCCGTAGGCGACGTGCGAATGGCATACAACCTGTTCGTCCTTGATGTTGTAGATCTTCTTGAGCCGGTCCACAAGCTCCTTCAGCGCCTCGAGCTGTATGAGCGGCATGGTCTGGTCATGGTGGCCCACAACCTCGATTCCCACGGAGTATTCGTCGCAGTCCTCCTTGCCGTTCCACATCGATCGGCCCGCATGGAAAGCCTCGCGGTCGCGGTCGACGATTCTATAGACCTCACCCTTTTCGGTCACGCAGTAGTGAGCCTCGCCGCGTTCGCATAGCTTGTTGAGCGAACTCTTTGCGTGGGCCTCGGTTGTGTGCAGAACGATGAGACGAGTCGATTTGCGGAAAGGACGCTCCTTGTTACGCGGGGATCTGTAGTCGTCCTTGAGCGCAAGCGGCGCCGCCGCGCAGCTGCATGCGAAGAGCGCGGCAATTGCGGCTGCAGCGGCCCGGCCGAAAGTCAAGAGCCTGCCGGGAAGGCGCGTCGTGGGCCTTCCCACCGGCTCCCGCTCTCGGCTTGCACGGCGCACGGTTCGTCAGATCGCTAGCGGCGTTTTCGACCAGGGCTCCTTGCCCGCGAGGAGCGACGGCGTGGTCATCTCCGGCGGCACGGGCAAACCGAGCAGCTGCAGCGCGGTGGGCGCCACGGCCGAAAGCTTCGCGAGAGGCGTGAGGCGCACGCCTGCGGCGTCCTTGGCCACGTAGAAGCAGTCCACGAGATTGAGCGTGTGGCTTGTCTTCGTGAGGCCGGTCTTGTAGTCCACCATCTGCTCGGCATTGCCGTGGTCGGCGAAGATGAGCACATGGGCGTCGAGCTCCATGAGGCGCGGCATGATCTTGCCGATGCACTCGTCAACGACTTCGACGGCCTTGGCGGCGGCGGCTGGATCGCCGGTGTGACCCACCATGTCGCAGTTTGCGTAGTTGACCACGATGAAGCCGTAGGGGTTGTCCTGAAGGCGCCTGAGAAGCTCGTCGGTGACATTGTAGGCGTCCATCTCGGGATGCGAGGCGAACGTGGCGGGGTCGAAGCGGCTCTTCACCTCCACCTGGTCCTCGCCTTCGGAGGGCGTTGTGCTCTTGCCGTTGAAGAAGCTCGTGACATGGCGGAACTTCTGCGTTTCGGCGAGGCGCAGCTGGCGGATGCCGGCGCGCGAGACTACTTCGCCGAGGAGGTTCTCCATGCCGCCGCCTGCACCCATGGCGCCGAGCAGGTAGTCTTCGAACTCGTCCCAGTAGCGGGTGAAGCCGAGATACGTCACCTTCGGGCGCGCGGTGCGCTCGCCGGCGTAGTCGTCCATGACGAACGCCTGCGTGAGCTGGATGGCGCGGTCCTGGCGGTAGTTCGTGTGCATCACCGAGTCGCCGTCCTTCACGCCATCGTAGTCGCCGATCACGTAGCAGGGAACGTATTCGTCCGTCATCGGCGTGCCGTCCGGCGTGAGGCCGTTCTCGTACTCGGCCTTGACGGCGTCTTCGGCGTTGGCGGCGCGCTTTCCGGAGCAGCTGACGATGCAGTTGTACGCTTCGCTCGTGAGCTTCCAGTTCTTTACGCGGTCCATGCCGTAGTAGCGGCCCATCACGGTGCCGATCTTGGCGTTGCCGACTGCGGCGAGCTCCTGCTTGAGGCGCGCGAGGTATTCAAGCGTGGAGCGCGGGGGCGTGTCGCGTCCGTCGAGGAACGGATGCACCACGATGCGCCCTTCGGGGAACTCGGAGCGGGCGCGCTTCATGAGCTTGAAGAGATGCTCCTGGTGGGCGTGCACGCCTTCGTCCTGGAGAAGCCCGAAGAAGTGAAGCTGGCTGTTGTTCTTCTTCCAGTTCTCTATTAGCGCGGACCACTTGGGGCTCTTGAAGAGCTCGCCGGAGGAGAGACCGTCGTCGATGCGCTTGAGCTCCTGCACCACGATGCGCCCGGCGCCCATGTTGAGGTGGCCCACCTCGCTCGATCCCTGGTATCCGTCAGGCAGGCCCACGGCCTCGCCGCAGCAGTCCAGCAGGCAGTGCGGGAAGCGCGCCCTGATCTGGTCTATCACCGGGGTCTTCGCCGCGATGACGGAATTTCCTTCGTGTCTTTCGTTAACGCCCCATCCGTCGCGGATGACAAGCACTACTGGTCTCATGGTGTCTTTCGTCTCTTTCTGCGCTTGAAGCGCGTTTAAAATCGTGTGAAGTCGGCGCGGAGCAACGCGTTCACGGGGTGAACGTCTCGGCCTTGGCGGAGCGGAGGTCTTTGGCGAACTTGTCCAGAACGCCGTTCACGAACCTGCCGCTCTTCGTCTCTGAGAAGAACTTCGCAAGGTCTATGGCCTCGTTCACTAGAATCGGCGCGGGGATGTCGCTGCAGGTCGTGAGCTCCCACACGCCGAGGCGCAGCACGCTGCGCTCGACGGTGCCGAGGCGGTACATGGACCAGTTCTTCAGATATGGCTCGAGCTTCGCGTCGAGCTCGTCGCGCGCCGCCCAGGTGCCGCGAACCCTCTCTTCGGCGAACGCCTTCATTTCGGCGAGCGACGCCTGCTCCCTCGGGTTCTGCGAGGTGAAGAGCGGCACCGCACGCTGAGTGTCGTCTTCAAGATTGTCGATCTCCAGCTGGCGCTGCTGCTCCCAGAAGGCCTCGATGCCGGAGTCGACGTCCAGCGGCGGGTTCAGATCGAACTGCACAAGCATCTGCAGCGCCCACTCGCGGGCCTGGCGGCGAGTTGCCATTTCAGCGCGCCTCCGCGCTCTTGACGATCGTGGTGCATGCCTTCAGCACGCCCGCCACGTTCGCGAGGTCGCTCGGGATGATCATAGTGTTGTTCGTCTTCGCTAGGTTGCCGAACTGCTGCAGGTACTGCTGGGCGAGCTGCATGTTCACGCTCTCCATCCCACCCTTCCCGCTGATGGCCTCGGCGACCTTCTGGATGCCTGCGGCCTGCGCCTCGGCGACAAGCATGATCTCCTTTGCCTTGCCCTCCGCCTCGTTGATCTTGCGCATCCTCTCGCCCTCGGAGAGCGCAATCGCCTCCTGGCGCTCACCTTCGGCGCGGTTGATCTTCGCCTGGCGTTCGCCCTCAGACTCCGCGATCATCGCGCGCTTCTCGCGCTCGGCGCGCATCTGCTTTTCCATCGCGTCGCGGATCGTGCGCGGCGGGGTGATGTTCTTGATCTCGTAGCGCGTCACCTTGATGCCCCACGGGTCGCTCGCCTTGTCCACCGCGGCGACGATCGCGGCATTGATGGACGTGCGTTCCTCGAAGGAGCGGTCAAGGTCGAGCTTGCCCATCTCGGAACGCATCGTTGTCTGCGCGAGCTGCGTGGTGGCGAAGAGGTAGTTGCCGATTCCGTACGAGGCCTTTGCGGGATCCATCACCTGCATGTAGAGGATGCCGTCAACAGAGACGGCGATGTTGTCCTTCGTGATGCACTCCTGCGGCGGCACGTCGATCGCCTGCTCCTTGAGCGTGTGGCGGTAGGCGATCTTGTCCAGGAACGGGAACAGAATGTGGAATCCTGCCTCTAGCGTGCAGCGGTACTTGCCCAGACGCTCCACGATGTAGGCTGTCTTCTGCGGCACGATCACGGCAGTCTTCAATATGGCCACGATGACGATGAACGCCACCACGCCGAAGAAAATAACAGGAAATGACACTGGCATTTTATACCTCGCTTTTTATGACTTTGACGACCCCGTGCAGAGATCTGCCGAATTGCTTCGGCAGACTCCACGCGGAATGCATATAGTATAGTGTTTTCTTGGCGCGCACACAAGCCAGAAATTCAACCGGCTTCTCAAATCTCCTCCTGGCGGATGTCGTCGATCGTGAACTCGGGCATTCCGTTGCCGAGCTCCGCGTCGGCGGCGTTCTTGATCGTCATGGTCGCGGTGATCTTCACCTCTCCGACGATTGGCGCAACGTCTCTGCTGATGTCATGCGGCGCATACATGTCGTCATCGGAGAACAGATAGGTCATCTTGTTCCGGACAATGTGGTTGAGGGATATCTTAACATCTCCGTTCTCTGCGATTTCGATATTGTAGTTCTCCTCCGGAACGCGATCGGCGGGGATGACCTGCGTCCCCTTCGCTGTGGATTCAGCGCGGGGCATGCCCTTGACGTGGCTGTTATCCCCGCCATGTTCGAGCAGCTCGTCGATTGCGCCGGCAAACCCGAGGGCCATACCGCACGTGAACGAGACCATCTGGCGCATCTTCTTGTGGTTGTCGTCGAACGTGGTCTCGAGGAACTCCGCATAGCCCTTGCGCTCCGGGTTGTTGGCCTCCCCGAACGGGAAGGTTTTGCCGAGCTGCGCATTGGGGATGTTCTGGCCGTTGAACGTCACATACCCGACGCCGTATTCGCGCACCGCCTGGGGCATCATGCCCGAAGAGAGACTGGTGATCTTCTTGTCCTCCGTATCCGCAAGCGGCTTCTTGATGTCGGCGAGCATCTGGTTCTTTATGGCCGACTTCAGCTCCTCGACGGCATTGTCGCCGGCGAGGTCGAATCCGGGATCAAAGGCGGCGAGCGTCTCTGGATTCGCCTTGAAGTGATTGACCACGAAGTCGGGACGCGGTGATTTCTTGTCCGGACCGTTCGCGTTGATCAGGAACTCGGCGAAGAACGAGGTCTCGAACTTTTCGACCATGCGGGCGAACGCCTTCTCTGCCTTTGGCCCGTCGCCGAAGACCTTCTGAAAGAGCTCCTTGAGGTCGGCCTTGTGCGCATCGCTGAAGCGAAGAGCGGCGTCTCCGTTGTTCTCGAGATACCTGCACAGCTTCTTCAGGTTGCTCATCGTGGTGAAGGGAGTCTTCTTGAGGGCCGCCTCGAGATCGTCGGTTATTCCCTTCGGGATCGAGACGGGCTTCTTCGTCCTAACTTCGCCGAGTTCGGCCGCGTTCTTGAGCATGTCGCACGCGACGGGGTACATGTCCTTGCCGACGGCCTCCTTGTAAGTCTTCGAGAGCACGTCATACTCGGCGCGCACGTCATGGACGAGGCCGATCAGATATCGCCTGAGGTCCGCGATTGCCGGATTCTGCGCAGCCTCGTCCTTGAGCCGCATGTTGACCTGCATGACCAATTGGTCGATAGCTATGACGCCTTCGCTGTCTAACATCTGCTTGTATATCTTGGAGCGGTCCTTGAGCGTGCAGTCATAAAGGCTCTTGGACAGGTCGCCGAACTGCTTCGAGAGATTGTCGAGAGACGCGCGCAGTTCATCAAGGACGTTCTCGTTCTCCTTCGACGGCTTCGCGGCTTCAAGTAGCAGCTCGGCGTCGTGCAGGAGATCCTTGAACTTCAACTGGAGGTTCTTGGCGATGGGCGCGAGATTGTCCGTCGAATCTTCACCGGCGTTTTGCGCTGCAAGCTCCCTGTTGCGCGCGTCGTCTGCCGCGCCAATAGAATGGAAGTTGTATCCCTCGCTGAACGATTCGGCGTTTTTCATGTAGATGGCCCCCGCCTTCATTGTGCGGTTGGCGGCGCTGCCCCTCGTGATGACCTGCTCCAGGGCCTCAGTGAGCGTCATGGACTTCGTTGTGGAGAGCAAGTTGGCCGCCGTGTTGAGCCGGCCGAAGTCCTTCCGCGTGTAGCCGGCGGCAATGGCCTTCTTTGCGAGTTCGCCCTTCGGGTCGTTCGTCTTGTCGAAGCAGTCGGCGCGGCCGAGGTTCGCGATCGCGTCCCTCACGGCGAGGATGCGCCGCGCGGTGAGCGGCTTGCCGCACCCGTAGTCCTTCATGAGCATCGCCGTCTTGACGCTGTCGGGGATGTTGCGCTCGCCGCCGAACATGTCGGCGACGCACTTCCTGAAGAGGTCGCGCACCTCGTTGTTGGCGACCTTGGCGTCCTGCTTGCGGAACAACGACTTGCCTACCCAGTCGCTCTTGTCCGTCACGGTGATGCCGCGCTCCTCGAGCGGAGTGCCGCCCTTGGCCTGCACGTCGCCCTTTGTGGCGATGGCAGTCTCCTTGCCCGCGTCAAACCGCTCCTGGGCGAAGCTGACGAATCTGCTGAACTGCTCGTTGACTGCGTTTATCATGGTTTTTCTCCTTGTTGGCCGGTGGGCTTACCTCGCTCACTTGTCAAACTTGTCGGAATTGAAGTTGAAGGATATGTTGACGTCGTCAAATTGCAGCATCTGATCCTCCGGTGCATGAGATCCTGTCTTTGTTGGCAAAGCGGACGAATTTGCGGAACTGCGCGTTGTTTAGATCAATGCTCATTTTGCTCTCCTTGTCTCTTTGCCTTGTATACACGCCATGGCGCAAAAGGTTACACCGGTTTCTCCTGTTTTAGAATGCTAGCCACAGTTTTTCCCAGGTGGGGCGGCATGGCGCGAGAACTCGCAGCCACAGTAGCTCTGACGGTAGAGGCCGAGCTCTGCGGACCTCTTCAGCGAAAGAAGAAACCCGTCGCGTTTCTTGAAGTCGACCTTCAGAAACTCGGGCGTTGCTGCGGCGCTGCCGCCGCAGTCCTTCGCGCCCGCCGACCATGCGGCATCCTCGCCTGCGGCAAAGACCATCGGCGACACCTTGTGGGGCGACACCGTGAGCGAAGTCGTGAATGCGTCGAAGCCATGCACAGCGGCCCATGCGGCCGCGCGAGAAAGCGAGTAGCGGAAACAGCGTGCGCAGCGTGCGCCCTTCTCGGGCTCGTTCTCGAAACCCGCGGCCACCTTCTCCAGCCAGTCTGCGTGATCGTATTCGTCGGCCACCACCTCCACGCCATCGGCTTCGCCAAGACGGCGCGCGGCGTCAAGACGACGCTCGAACTCCTCGCGCGTGTCGATGTTGCAGTTTGAAAAAAAGAGGACCACGGTGTGGCCCTCCTCCTTCAATCTAGGCTCGCACGCGCTCGCGCACGGCCCGCAGCATGCGTGCAGCAACACTACCATCCCATCACTCCGCACTAGGCACTAAGTCCTGTAATTTGGCGCCTCCTTGGTGATGGTGATGTCGTGCGGACGCGCCTCACGCTGACCTGCCGCCGTAACGCGGTAGAACTTGCCGCGCGATTGGAGTTCGGCGATCGTGCGGGTGCCGCAGTATCCGAGAGAGGCGCGCAGGCCGCCGCAGAACTGCGTCATGATGGAAGAGACGTGCCCTGAATACGGCACCATGCCCTCGATGCCCTGGGGCACGAGATCGTCTTCGCTCTCGTTGTCCTGGAAGTAGCGCGCGCGAGAGCCCTTGCCGTTCTTGAGAGCGGCCATGGAGCCCATTCCGCGGTACACCACGTACTGCCTGCCGTTCGCGTAGATCTTCTCGCCCGGACTTTCGTCCGTGCCCGCGAGCACAGAGCCGAGCATCACGCTGTCCGCTCCAGCCGCAAGAGCCTTCGGCACGTCGCCGGAAAGCTTGATTCCGCCGTCCGCAATCACCGCCACGCCCGTGCCGCGAAGCGCCTTGGCGGCGTTGTACACCGCGGTGAGCTGCGGAATGCCAACGCCGCACACAACGCGCGTGGTGCAGATGGAGCCAGGCCCGATTCCGACCTTGACTGCATGCGCGCCGGCCTTGGCAAGCGCCACAGCGGCCTCGCCTGTCGCGATGTTGCCCGCGATCACGTCCACCTTTGGATAGTGCTTCACGATGTACTTCGTCATCTCGATGATGCCCTTCGAGTGGCCATGCGCGGAATCCACCACCACCACGTCCACTCCCGCCGCGGCGAGCTTCTCCATGCGCGAGAGGTCGCCCTTCCCGCCGGAGACCGAAGCGGAGACGCGCAGGCGGAACTGGTCGTCGCAGTTGTAGGTGGGGTTTTTGTTCTCCACGAGGCGCTGCACGTCGGTGAAGGAGTAGAGCCCCACCACGCGCCCCGCCTTGTCCACTAGCGGCAGCTTGCCGATCTTGTTGGCGCGCATGATCTCGTACGCCTTCTTTAGCGTGGTGCCGGGGCGTGCTGTGATGGGATCCTTCTGCATCACCTCGGCGAGCGTCACGGCGTTCATCGGCGCGTAGCGCATGTCGGAACCGGAGATCATGCCTACGAGGCGGTCCTGGTCGTCAAGCACGGGGAAGCCGTTGAACTTGAGGCCAAGGCGGCGTTTTTCCGCGCGGAGAAAGCTGATGTCGTCGTGTTCGTGGAAGCATACGGGCTTGGCGATGAGGCCGTTCAGGTAGTTCTTCACCTTCGCGACCTGCGCGGCCTGGTCGGCCTCTTCGAGATTTTTGTGGATCACGCCGATGCCGCCGGCAAGGGCCATGGCGATCGCCATCGGCGCTTCGGTCACAGTGTCCATGGCGGCTGAGATGAACGGCACCTTCATGGTCTGTCGCGACGTGAGCTTCGTTTCCAGCGATGCGTCGTCGGGCAGAAAATCCGCGTACTGCGTCACGAGCGTGACGTCGTCGTATGTCAGCCCCTCGAAGGGGAACGCCTTCATGAAGGCGTCAAGATACTTGTTCGTTGCCATGTGTGCTCCTAATGAGTGCCTTTGCCCATGTATTTATACTCTTTTTCGGGCGGAAAGTCAATCATAAAGAAACGGAATATTCTTTTTCGCCGGGATTCTGCACCGTGTCGGCAAGGCCGGGCAGGCGCACGACCGCGCTCGTTCCAGGGGGAACGACCACCACTACGCGCACCTTGCCCTGCTCACGACGCCATTCCACCTTGATCTCGCCAGTTGACGCCTTATGCGTTGCCTTCACCCAGTCGAGCCCCTTGTGGAAGTTCGGCGCGACCATGAACTTCCTGAAGCCGGGCTCGACGATCCTGATTCCGACGAGCGATCCGTAGAACCAGTTCACGATGTCGGCCATCATGAAGTGGTTGAAGGAGGAACCCTCGCGGCAGTCCCACGCCTCGTGGCAGGTCGTGTTCCCCAGCCGGATCATGTAGCCGTAGCCGGGCTTGGTGTCGTCTGCGGTCATCTCGAAGATCACGTCGCTGCAGCCGTTCTCCGCGAGCACCTGGAGTAGATACGGATAGCCGATCTCGCCAGTTCCGACCGCGCCGCGCCCGCGAACGTCCTCCACGATGTTGGAGACGATTGCCGCCGTCTCGGCGGGATCGGCGAGACCGAAGGCAAGTGCCATCGAGTTCGCGGTCTGCGAATTGTTCTCGTAGTAGTGTCCCTGCGGATTCCACCACTTCGCGTTGAACGCCTTCTTGATGTTCGCGGCCTCCTCCCGGAACGCAGCAGCCTCGTCCTTCTTGCCAAGGATGTCGGCGCACTTCGCGAGCGTCGCGGCGTTGAGGTAGTAGAAGGCCGTGGCGGTGAAGTCGATGGACGTCCGGCGGAGCGGACGCTTCTCGGCGGAAACCGTCTGCTGGTACCAGTCGCCGAGTCCGCCGGGCGTGATGAACTTCCCGCGCTTCTCGTTCTGCGACTGCGCGCGGATGTACTTGTGGTAGGCGACCATGTTGTCCCAGTAGGCGCCGATGAGCGACGCGTCTCCTGTCCACACGTACTGCTGCCAAGGAATCTGGATCATCGACGAGCCCCATTCGATCGAATGGCGGAAGCCGCCGCGGAACACGGTGTACTCCGGCGCGATGTCGGGAACCATACCGTCCGCAAGCTGCGAATCGGCAAGGTCCATGCACGTCTTCGCGAACATCGCGTCAGCATTCCAGCC
>CAMIVJ010000015.1 GCA_946401765.1 uncultured bacterium
GGATCATCCCCGGCTCGATGGGCACGGCCTCGTACATCGTGCGCGGACTGGGCAATCCGGATTCGTTCATGTCCTGTTCGCACGGCGCAGGCCGGCGCATGAGTCGCATCGCGGCCTCCACCACGCTCACCGTTGAGGAGTGCGACAAGGCGATGGACGGCATCGTGTGCGAACGCTGGCACAAGTACAAGGGTTTCGGCAAGGCGAAGGGCCGGCTCGACCTCTCTGAAGCGCCGCAGGCGTACAAGGACATTGAGGACGTGATCGCTTCCGAGCTCGACCTCGTAGAGCCTCTTGTCCGCCTCGTCCCCCTCGCCTCGCTGAAGGGATAGGATTGTGGACAGGGAAAAGTTTTGACAAGGAAAAATAATGGATAGCGAAGTGATAATCGACGGCTCGCAGGGCGAGGGCGGCGGACAGATGCTCCGCACCTCGCTCTCGCTGAGTGCAGCCTACGGCAAGCCTTTTGAGATGCATAACATCCGCGCGAAACGCGACAAGCCCGGCCTAAAGCGCCAGCACCTCACGTGCGTTCGCGCGGTCGCGCAGATCTGCGGCGCGCAGGTGGAGGGCGATGAGGTCGGCTCCATGCGCCTCTTGTTCAAGCCTGGTGCCATCAAGGGCGGCGTCTACCAGTTCGACATCGGCACGGCTGGTTCCGTTACACTTGTTGCGCAGACGGTCATTCCCGTACTGCTCCGGGCGGACGCTCCTTCCACGGTCACGATCACAGGCGGCACGCACGTTCCGTTCGCGCCGATCTGGGAATTCTTCGCGGAGACGTATCTGCCCGAACTGCGGAAGATGGGCGCGCGCGTGGAGGCGGAACTGGAGCAGTGCGGCTTCTACCCAGCCGCAGGCGGTGTCGTGAAGCTGCGCGTTTGGCCCTACGACGAGTTGAAGCGCCCCGAGCGTTACGAACTTACGGACATCGGTGCGTACAAAGGCGGCATCGTCGAGGGCGTCGTCTCGCATATTCCGCGTTCGATAGCCGAGGCGGAAGTCGGCATCGTCGGCAACCAACTACGAGATCTCGCGCTCGAACGCGCTGTACGCGAAGTCAACGCCCTTGGGCCGGGAAACTACTGCTGTACCCGGCTCTGCTATGAACGTGCGACGGTTGTCATTTCAGGCATCGGCACATACAACAAGTCGCGCAAAGCCGTTGCGAACGAAGTCGTGCAGCAGATCAACAACTTCGTGAAGTCAGGCAAGGCGTGCGAGAAGCACCTCGCCGACCAGCTCCTCGTCCCGCTCCATCTTTTTATCGGGAAACATCAAGAATGGAGTGATCGTTGGCAGGATTTTATCAATGTCAATGCCTGGAATCTGGCAATCCAGAAGGAAACCAGCCACTACACCACGAACGAGATGGTGATAGCCGCGTTCACGTCTGCGGGATGAAGGGGCGGCAGAGGTGGAAGGGGCGGAAATTCTGTTTCAATGTCATCTTCTTCGTTCATGCAAACAGTATATCAAATTTGCGGGACGTGTCCATTGGAAATGGTCGCCGCAGCGTCGGCGGGCTTGAAAGGACGGTGTCTTTTTGATATACTTGAAATCACAGCCGGGCACCTTGTGGCGTTCCGGCGCGGAACCAAGGAGAAATAGGCATGAAGCATCCAATAGGAGTCTGTTCCTGGTCGTATCAGAAGCCGCTGATGACTGTGGCGGAGGAGATGCGGCGCATTAACGTCAAGTGCGTGCACCTGGCGCTGCAGCCGTTTCTGGAAGGCGACGCCCGCCATGGCGCGGCCGAGGGCGCGCTTGTGCGCGGATATGTGGAGGGGCTCATCGACTCCGGCGCGTGGAAGGTGACGGCGGCGATGCTTTCGTTCTCTTACGAAGACTACACCACTCCCGTCACGATCCGCAAGACCGGCGGCATCGTGCCTGACGAGCATTGGGAGGCAAACAAGACGCTTATCCGCAACGCCGCGAAGATGGCCGCGCAGTTCAAAACTCCCTACCTCTCGCTCCACGCCGGCTATCTCGACGAGAAGAGTCCATCCGCCGTTGCGAAGTTCACCGACCGCGTCAAGTTCCTTGCCGACGAATGCGGCGCGAACGGCGTTAAGCTGCTGCTCGAGACCGGGCAGGAGACGGCCGACGACCTCGTGCGCTTCCTCGGCACAGTCAAGAACGTGTGGGTGAACTTCGACCCCGCCAACATGCTGCTCTACGGTATGGGCGACCCCGTGGCCGCCGTGGCGAAGCTCGCCCCGTGGATCCGCCATGTGCACATCAAGGACGCACTGCCTTCGAAGAAGCCCGGCCTTGAATGGGGCGAAGAGACGCCCTGGGGCGACGGCAAGGTGAACGCACCCGCGTTCCTAGCCGCCCTCGACAAGGCCGGCTACACAGGCGCGCTGGCGGTGGAGCGCGAGGGCGGCAATAGCCGCACGGCCGACATCGCCCTCGCTGTCCAGCGCCTGCGCGCCCTTTGAAGCGGTGGACAAATCGACCGTTTTTTGATAGAATAACACGAAGTTTTCTGAAAGGAAAGGATAGAATACAATGAAGAAGATACTGTTCCTGGGCGTGGCCCTCTGCGCAACGGCCGTCATGGCTGAAAAGGTAGCCATCAAGTTCGTGCTTCCTCCGCCCCACATCACTGGCACACCCAAGGAGATCAAGAGCGACAACCTTGAGCCCGACCGTGGCCAGGGTAAGCTGCGTCCGCCGATCATGGTCGAGCCCGAGTACGCCAAGAAGCTCACGAACGAGGATACGAAGGTGACCACCTCCGAAGAGCCCGTGACAGGCGATGCCGAATACGTGGTCGATGGCGACAAGACCCTCGACGCCACCGCCATGCTCCAGCTGCCCAGCGGCCTTCAGTGGGTGCAGCTCGACCTTGGCGCCGAGCACACGATCTCTGCCATCTGCGTGTGGCACGACCAGGGCGACGACCGCGTGTACAAGGACGTGATCATGCAGATCTCGAACGACGAGAAGTTCGCCGACAAGACGAAGATCACCACCGTCTTCAACAACGACCACGACCAGACCTCCAAGCTCGGCCTCGGCAAGGGCCCCGACAAGGAATACCGCGAGCGCAACGACGGCCGTCCCGTTGACGCCAAGCTCACCAAGGGCCGCTACGTGCGCGTATACTCCGCCGGTTCGTCCAGCGAGCCGACGAACAACTACATCGAGATCGAGGTCTTCGGCAAGTAAGGCCTTGGATGGCAGCAGTCGCAGACATAGCGATTGACTTCATGAGACGCGGCGGCAAGAGATTGCGGCCGCGTCTTTGCAAAGCGGTGTTCGCTGCCTGCGGCGGCACATCCCTTGCTTCGCGCTTTTTTGCACCGGCCGTCCTCTTTCTGCGTTGGCGCTTCAATGAAGCCTTCTCGCGCGGCAACATTTCAGACGTGTGCGACGCAGTGGAGTGCTTCCACAAGGCGTCGCTTGTGCACGACGACATCCAGGACGGCGACGAGACGCGCTACGGCCGTCCAACCGTGTGGAAGGAACACGGCGTTGCGGCGGCGATAGCCGTGGGCGACTGGCTAGTGGCGCACGGCTACGAGCTGATTCTCAAGAGCGGATTCCAGGACGCGCCGAAGATGCTGGCAGCCACCGTTGCAAGCCATGTGCGCCTCTGCGAGGGGCAGGGCGACGACCTCCTGATGTCCGCGGCTAATCCGCTAAAGGCGGAGAGGTTCGACGAGGCCGCCTATCTTTCCGTGTGCGAGCGCAAGACGGGTGAGGCGTTCGCCCTCGCGGCGCAGCTGGGCGCAATCGCCGCAGGAGCGGACGATGCCGAATGGCGCGAGTTAGGTCTTGCGTACGGAGTGCTGTTCCAGATCAACGACGATTTGGCTGACGGCGCGGCGCGTTCCGAGCTTGAGTCGCTGCGCGCCGAACGCTCTCGCATGCTTGCGGCTCTCCCAGCCGCGGAGCGTGTGCGCAGCCAATTTGGCATGGAGGGCGTTCTGCAGTGAAGCATCTCATGGTGATGGCGGCCGGGCTTGGCTTCGACGGGCTTGAGAGGCGCGCTCGCACGCGCCTTGCCGGCATGGAGTTCCGTCCTGCTGCGAGCGTGTTCCCGGCCGTCACATGCGTGGCGCAGGCCACGTTCCGAACCGCCTCTGCGCCGCGCGAGCATGGAATGACGAGCAACGGCTTCTTCTCCCGCGAGCTGCGCAGGCCGTTCTTCTGGGAGCAGAGCGCCGCTCTCGTGAAGGGTCCGCGCGTATGGGACGCGGCGCGCGCCCGCGGCGCAACGGCGGGGATGTACTTTTGGCAGCAGTCGCTCGGCGAAAGCGTGGACTGCGTTGTCTCGCCCGCCCCCATCCACAAGCACGGCGGCGGCATGATAATGCGCAACTACGCGCAGCCGGCAGAGATGGGCGACGCCCTTGACAAGCGCTGCGGCACTTTCCCGCTTCATCGATACTGGGGGCCGCTCGCATCAGCCAAGGTGGGGCGCGCCGTGGTGGAGAACTTCCTTGAGATGGAGCGCACGCATCCCGTGGACTTCGCCTTTCTCTATCTGCCAACGCTGGACTACGAGGCGCAGCGGTGGGGTCCGGAAGGCAAACGCACGGACGCCGCGCTTGGCGAGTTCGAGGCGCAGCTAATGCGCCTTGCAGCGTTCGCCGAGGAGAACGGCGCGGAGCTGACGGTGTGCGGCGACTACGAGATTGCGGCGGTGGACCGCCAGCCGGCGCGTCCGAACGAGACGCTTCGGGCGGCAGGCCTATTCCGGACGCGTCCCGTGGCGGGCCGAGCCTATCCCGACTTCCACACTTCCCGCGCCTTCGCGATGTGCGACCACGAGATCGCCCACGTGTACGTGCGCGACGACGCGGATGTGCCGCATGTGGCCGACCTCTTTCGTTCCACTGGCGACTACGAGGCCGTGGAAGTGCGTGCCGATCAGGAGTGGGCAGGCGAATCTGCAGGCGAGGTGCTGCTTGTCGCCCGGAAGGGCGGATGGTGCGCGTATCCGTGGTGGAGGAAGAAGGGCGAGGCTCCAGACTGGGCCACGCACATCGACATCCACAACAAGCCAGGCTATGATCCATGCGAACTCTTCTTCGATCGGTCATTCCCGCCGAAGACGTGCCAGGACCTCTCGCGCATCAAGGGCACGCACGGACGCCGCTCGACGATCGCATGGGCCAGCACTTCGCCGCGCGTCTCCGGCGACTCGATGCAGTCGATCGCCGCTTCTTTCGCCGCTGGAATGTCATGATTGCATTGCAATGGCCTCGGCCATGGACTCGTGATGGACGCTCAACAAGGAGCTGAAATGAGAAGGACAATTATAATGGCGGCGGGTGCGCTTGCGCTGGCGCTGTATGCGCAGGCGGGCGAATGCCTCTTGAACGGCTCGTTCGAGAGGAATGACGGGCGCAGGTGTGAGGGGTGGTTCCCGTATGGAAGGCAATATGTGGTGGATGGGGAGGTTAAAAGAGACGGAAGGGCGTCCGTGCGGTGCGAGGCCGAAGAGAAGGAAAAGATGTCTGGAATCGTGCAGGACATCGTCTTCGACAAGCCTGACACGCGCCCAGTCTTCTTCAGCGGCTGGAGCAGAGGCGAGAACGTGGCTGCCGTGGAATACTGCATCTACCTCGACATGTGGTACGAAGGCGGCGGAAACGCATGGGCCGTCTGCGCGCACTGGAAGCAGGGAACGCATGACTGGACGAGGACGAGCGGCGTGTTCCGTCCCGCGAAGCCGGTCTCCAAAGTAAAGGCGTACGTGTTTTTGAGAGGCGGAACGGGGAAGGCTTGGTTCGACGATATCCGCATTGAACGCCGTGAGGCTGGACTTGCGGTTGACGGGATGAGCCAGAGGACGCTGCGTCCATTCCGTGCGGCGAAGATGGTGGACGTCTCCTTCGAGAAGAAGCTCGACTGGATGGCCACGTTCATGCTGAACGGCAAGAAGGAGACGCGCAGGGGAAGCGGCGCCGCGCTGCACGAGACGGTGGATGACGCATGCGATGCGGTCGAACTCGTGCTTTCCGACGGGAAGGAATCGAAGCGCGAGAGGCTGGCGCTGCCGGCCATCGCTCTTCCCAGGAACACGGTGCCGTCGGGCGAGAGCATTGTGTGGACGGAAGACTCCATGACGCTTGTGACGCCTCTCACGTTCCCGTCCGGGGCGCAGAAGAAGTCGCGCGAGATACGCCTGGAGCTTGCAAGGCACGAGCGCGAGTCGGCGCAGATCCTGGTATCCACTGCCGACGACGTGGAATGGCAGGAGGGGAATGTGATCCTGTCGACGCTCCGGATGGCTGACGGCACGCCGCTATCGGGGACTTTCTCGTGGGAACGCGAGGGATACCTCGCCCGCGAAGGCGGATACCGCGCTCACCCGTGCGCGAAGCCAGAGGAGGAGACATGGCTGCCGGATCCGCTTCTTCCGGCGGCGGCTTTCCGCGTGCCGCGCGGCGCAACACAGGGAATCTGGATCACTTGCTACGCCGCGATGGATGCGAAGCCGGGCGTCTATTCGGGCCAGGCCACCGTCTCCGAGAAGGGGCGTTGCGTGGCGCAGATTCCAGTTTCAGTGCAGGTGTTCGCCTTCAGCCAGCCCCGCACGTTCGGAATGCCAACGGCGTTCTGCGTGATGGACGGCCACATGCGCAACACGTACCCCGACCGCTTCGCGGAGATGAAGAGGCGTAGTCACGAACTGATGCTCGACGCGCGCCTGAACGCCGACGACATATCGCGCACCGAGCCGCCAGCCATTGCCGACCTCCTGCGCGAGCGTGAACGTGGAATGAACCGGTTCAACATCCTGAACATCGTGCCGAAGCCCACCAATCCTAATACGCTCTGGGTGTGCTATGCGAGCCCGAAGGAGACCGAGACGCCTGAGTTCTACGAGTCGTTCAAAGCCCGCCTTGACCCATATGTCAAGGAGCTGCGCAGGCATGATCTCATGAAATACGCCTACATCTATGGATTCGATGAGCGCACGAGCGAATACTACAGGGGGATAGATGAATTCTGGAAGAAGATACGGAGGGATTTTCCGGATCTGCCGGTAATGACGACGGCGATGATGTACCGCGACATGACGAGGAAACTCGAGAACGCCTATCTCGACACAACTGACTGGTTCTGCCCGCTTACGCCCGTCTATTCTCCCAAGCTGAACGCAAAGCTGCGCGCTGAGGGCAAGCAGGTGTGGTGGTACGTGTGCTGCGGCCCCACATACCCTTACGCCAACTTCGCCTCATACGAGTATCCCTTGATAGAGGGGCGGCTGCTCGGATGGATGACGCATCTGTACAGGTCCGACGGCCTCCTCTACTGGCATGTCAATCTTTGGACCAAAATGCGCCTCGACGAACGTGAATGCTACTTTCCGCAGTGGAAGACCGGCAACCATCTGCGCATGCCGGGCGACGGCATACTGCTCTATCCAGGCGAGAAGTGCGTGCTGCCTTCGATACGCCTCGCCCAGATACGCGACGGCGTGGAGGACTACGAGTGGCTGCAGCAGGCAGCGGCGAGCGGCGAGGCCCGGGCTGATGCCGTAAGCCGCACCCTGGTGAGGAGCATGACGGATTTCTCCAGATCTCCGTCCGAACTTCGCAAGGCAAGGCATAAACTGGCCGAAATCATCATTTTTTCGCCTTGAATCTTTCCCCCTTGCGGAAACCCGAATAATTTAGTATACTATTACACGTTCCAACCCAAAGGAGAATTAAAAAATGGCAGGTAAGCTTGAAGATCGCGTCAAAGAGATTATCGTGGACCAGCTTGGCGTCAACGCCGAGCAGGTTAACCTTGAAGCGTCGTTTATAGACGATCTGGGCGCGGACTCCCTCGACTCTGTTGAGTTGATTATGGCATTTGAAGAAGAGTTTGGCGCGGCGATTCCCGAAGAGGACGCCGAGAAGCTGACGCATGTGGGCAAGGTCATTGAGTACCTCAAGAGCAAGGGCTACGGCGACGACGGCACCGCTCCCGCACAGTGATTCTATAGCCATATAAAGGGATGAATGGGACAGGCCCTTGGCTTGTCCCGTTCTTGCTAATGCGAAAAGACCGTCCAAGCGACGAACTCAACAAAAGGAACGCGACCTTTGACAACAGGTTGCGTCCGGGACGGTTCTCAGATTTCGTGGGCCAGCAGAAGATCCGCGACCGCCTTGAGCTGGCCGTAAGGGCGGCGAAGGACCGCGGCGAGACGCTGGATCACGTGTTGTTCTCTGGTCCGCCCGGACTCGGCAAGACCACTCTATCGTACATTCTTGGCGATGCGATGGGCGTGCACGTGAAGACCACGAGCGGCCCAGTGCTCAACAAACCCGCCGACCTTGCCGGACTTCTCACGTCCCTTGAGGCCGGCGACATTGTGTTCATCGACGAAATCCACCGCATGGCGAAGACGGTGGAGGAGTACTTGTACTCCGCGATGGAGGACTTCGCAATAGACATTCTCATCGACCAGGGCCCGAACGCGCGCAGCGTCCGTCTTGAACTGCCTCGCTTCACCCTAGTTGGCGCAACGACGCGCATCGGCCTGATTGCGGCTCCTCTCAGGGCCCGCTTCGGCCTCGTCAACCGCCTGAGCTTCTACGAGCCCGCCGAACTCGCCGAGATAGTGAAGCGCTCCGCCTCGAAGCTGGGCGTGGACATCGAGCCAGACGGCGCTCTTGAGATTGCCGCGCGTTCCCGCGGCACCCCGCGAATAGCCAACAACCTCCTCAGGCGCGTGCGCGACTACGCGCAGGTGAAAGCAAATAATCTCATCACGCGCCAGGTGGCGGTGGACTCCCTCACGCTGCTCGAAATAGACCCCCACGGCCTCGACGAGATGGACATACGCATTCTCGAGACCATCTGCTCGAAGTTCAATGGCGGGCCGGTTGGCCTTTCAACCATTGCCGTTAGCGTGGGCGAGGAGCCGGACACCATCGAGGAGGCGTACGAGCCGTTCCTCATAATGGAAGGCTATCTGGACCGCACGCCCAAGGGACGCGTGGCGACAGAGCTTGCATGGAAGAAACTGGGATTGTCGTCACCCGGCGGCAGA
This sequence comes from uncultured bacterium, assembly GCA_946401765.1. GTDB lineage: Bacteria > Verrucomicrobiota > Kiritimatiellia > RFP12 > UBA1067 > RUG572. The sequence continues at coordinate 9,014 of CAMIVJ010000015.1, forward strand.
CAGATGTCGCTTCTCTGACGGCGCAAGCACAAGGAGGACTCATGATTTGTTCCGTTCTCAAGGCGATTCCCGCGGCGGTGTTCGCGGGAGTGCTTTCTCTTTCAGCCGCCGAGCCTTCATGGCCGACGGTCACGAAGGAGATGCGTCCGTGGGCCTACAACTGGTGGATGGGCTGCGCCGTCGACAGGGCGGGCCTTGAACTCCAGGCGAAGGAGTTCGCCGAGGCCGGCATGGGCGGCTATCACGTGATTCCGATCTACGAGGCCAAGGAGGAGAAGCATCCGAAGGTCGCGTTCCTCTCGGAGGAATGGACGCGCCTCTTCAACACGGCGGACGAAACGGCTCGTGCGCAGGGCCTCGGCGTCGATCTCTCGATGGGATGCGGCTGGTGTTTCGGCGGTCCTTGGGTCTCGAATGAAAATGGCGGCTGGCATCTTGCGCGCATGTGGGACGGCGAGAAGCCCAATAAGGCCGGTGCACGCCTCCTGTGGGAGGGGAAGAACGGTAATGGCAGGCGCATGGCCCTCTACTCCGTGCCGACAGGCATGAAGGTGAAGCGTCCGCCCGAATCCGGCAAGGGGCTGATGATCGACCCGTTCTCGCCCGACGCCATGCGCGAGCACCTGAAGCCGTTCGCCGTTGCGCTCGACCGTCCCGGCGCCGTTGCCCCGCGCGCGTTCTACCACGACTCGTATGAATACTACGGCGCTTCCTGGACGCCCGCCCTGTTTGAGGCATTCAAGGCGAAGCGCGGCTACGACCTGCGCGACCACCTGTCCGCGTTCGCGGGCGCGAGCGGCACGAAGGACGAACAGCTCCGCCTCCGCCACGACTACCGCGAGACGCTTTCCGACCTTATTCTCGACACGTTCACGGTGTGGTCCGACTGGTGTCGCAAGCGCGGCATCACCACCCGCAACGAGGCCCACGGTTCGCCCTCCAACTGGCTCGACTTCTACGCGCTCTCCGACATTCCTGAGACCGAGATGTTCAACAAGGATCGTAACATCCTCGTTTCGAAATTCGCGTCTTCGGCGGCCCACGTGAAGGGCACGCGCCTTGTCGCCAGCGAAAGCTGCACGTGGATCAACGAACACTTCAACGCCACGCTCGAGGAGGTGAAGGTGTTCCTCGACAGGCTCTTCCTCTCCGGCGTCAACCACATGTACTACCATGGCTGCTGCTATTCGCCCGCCGACGCCGCGTGGCCGGGTTGGTGCTTCTACGCCTCGCTCGAGATGAACCCGCGCAACCCGATCTGGCGCGACGCGCCGATCCTCAACGCATGGATCACGCGCGTTCAGTCGCTCGCGCAGACATCCGTGCCTGACGAGGACGCGCTCATCTATTGGACGCTCCACGACTACTGGCGCAACCAGCCTGAACTGACATACGGACTGGACGGCATCGGCATGTCCGGCAAGGGGTGGTTCGCGAAGACGGCAATAGGTACGACGGCGCGGCGGCTTTACGCGGAGGGCGCGGCGTTCGACTTCATCTCTGATCGTCAGCTCGCCGCGCTTGCCAAGCAGCCGAAGAGAAAATGGAACGCGATCGTCGTGCCGGACTGCGAGACGATGCCGGTGGAGACGGCGCAGAGCCTCGCGGCCCTCTCGAAGGCGGGGTACAAGATCGTGTTCGACGGGCGGCGTCCTGCGGATGTGCCGGGATTTAAGGACGTGGAGTCCAGACGCGCCGCGCTCGCAAAGGTTCTTGCGGAAATCAGATCCGAGGATGTGAAGAGCGCTGTGAGGCGCGAGCCGTTCATTGAGGCGCGTGGTCTTGCGTACACGCGCTTCCGCCGCGGCGAGGATACGCTCTACTACGTGGTCAACCTTTCGGGCGGCAAGGTGAGCGGCGAGTTTCGTCCCACGGCGAAGACAGGCGGCGCGTGGATTCTCGATCCTATGACAGGTGCCATAAGGGAAGTGGCGGCGAAGAACGGAGAAGTCGCGATCTCGCTTGAGAAGGGCGGCAGCGTGTGGCTGTGGTGCAGCCCGGAAAAGAGGGACATGCCGGCTGCTGCCGACGCGTCCGCATCTTCGCGCGAGGTTTGCAGAATAGAAGGCCCGTGGCTTCTCACGCCTGTCTGCGGTGGACCAGACATGGAGAGCGGCTGGCCGCGCACGATGAAGGCGCTCACGTCGTGGGCGCGCAATGAGGATGGCTCGGAGAATCCGTTCTGCGGCACTGTGCGCTATCGGACGACATTCGTTGTCGATGGAGCGCATGCGGCGAAAGGAGCGACGTTGGACCTTGGAAAGGTGTACGACTCTGCGCGAGTGCGCGTGAACGGCGTTGAAGTGGGCGCGTGCATCATGTCGCCGTATCGTGTGGAGATCCCGTCAGGCGCGCTCAAGAATGGCGAGAACGTGCTCGAGGTGGAGGTGACGAACGTTGGCGCTAACCGAGTGCGCGACCTTGACAAACGCAAGGTGCAGTGGAAGATATTCAACGACATCAACATCGTTGGTCGCGACTATCGTCCATTCGACGCATCCAAGTGGCCGCTTCGCGACGCGGGGCTCATGGGACCCGTGCGGCTGCTGTCGAATTAGCGGCGTGAAAAAAGCGGCTTGACGCCTTGAAAAACATGTCGTCGCACATTTTTTTCGCTTGTAAACATTATGCACTTGCAAATGCAGAAAAAAATAGTATCATATTGTGTAAGCAAGCGGTGACTGCGCCGTCGTACGGTGCGCCGTGAGCGAACAAAAAAAAAGGACAGACACATGGCTACCACCAAGAAGGCTCCTGCGAAGAAGGCCGCCCCTGCTAAGAAGGCTCCCGCCAAGAAGTGCGGCTGCTGCTGCGCTACGAAGAAGGCTGCGCCTGCGAAGAAGGCGGCTCCCGCCAAGAAGGCCGCGCCTGCGAAGAAGGCGGCTCCCGCCAAGAAGGCGGCTCCTGCGAAGAAGGCTCCGGCCAAGAAGGCCCCTGCCAAGAAGGCGGCGAAGAAGTAAGTTCCTCCCCCGAGAGCAGTTCCCAAAACTGCCGGAGCTTGCCCGTGCCGATCGGCGGGCAAGCTCTTTTTTAACGGGGGAAACGGCGCAGACAGGCGAGCGTGGACTATGGGCGAGATTCTGCATCAGTACCGCTTTGTGGCGGTGGTGGCACTGCTTGGAATCGCTGCGGTGCTTGCGATGGAGAAGGGCAGGCTGCCTCTTGCGCTGCGTGGAATCAGGAAGGTGATGGGCCGCGACGCCGGATCGGGCGAGACTCCGCGCGGCGAGGAGCGCAGAGGAGTGCCGGCGTGGAGACGCGCGCTTGCGTTTGCGCTTGTGCTGGCGGCGTTCGCAATCGCGGTTCTGTGACCGAGCGATATGAAATGCGATTTGAGTTGATGCACCATGAGGAATGCAATGCAAGAGTGGAAGTTCAGGCGCAGCGAGTTCAGGCGGCCACCGGCCCAGCTTGAGCACGTTGACGCGACGATAAGGTTCTTCGAGGACCGAGTGGAGGCGGAGGGCGTGCTGCACCTCGTGGCGCGCGAGACCATCGGCGAGATGCCGCTCGACTGCGACGGCGCGAAGGTGCCGTACGCTCTCGACCGCGAGTACGCGCCGGGCGAGCGCTTCACGGTGAAGGTGAGCCACGTGTCGCATCCAGGCGGCGTGCGCCTCGAGGGCATCTACCGCGACGTAACGCCGGGCGGCGCGCCGCAGCAGTACATGAGCCAGTGCCAGCAGTTCGGCTTCCAGCGCATACTTCCGATCGTCGACGACTGCACGGCGAAGTGCACGTTCCGCACCACGCTCGAAGGCGACGAGCGCTACACGCATCTCATATCGAACGGCGACCTCGTGGAGAAGAGGTCCGCCGGACCCGGCCGCATGGCGTGGACCTACGAGAACCGCAAGCCGATGGCGCCGTATCTCTTCATCGCGTGCGCAGGCACGTGGGACGTCCTATCCGACAGCGTGACTTATCCCGACATCGGCAAGACGGTGAAGCTTGAGTACCTCGTTCCTCCGGGCCACGTTGACGGCGCGCGCGTTCCGATGGAGATTCTCAAGAAGTCGATCATCTTCCAGCACGAGCTCACGGGCTTCGTGTATCCCTACGAGACGTACCGCACCATCTGCATGGAGAAGTCGCTCTACGGCGGCATGGAGAACACGGGCAACACAACGATCGTCACGCAGGCAGCGCTCATCGACTCGTCGATCTCCGACGCGCGGCTCGTCTATGCGCACGGCGTGATCCCGCACGAGTACGAGCACAGCCACTGCGGCAGCGGCGTGACGATGGAGACGCCGTTCGACATGTGGCTCAACGAGGCGTACACCGTGAACGTGGAGCGCGCGTTCCTCGCGCGCGAGTTCGGCGCCGCGTTCACACGCGCCATGGACGTGGCGGGGCTGCGCATGGACGGCGGCGCGCTCGCCGAGGACGAAAGCGGCTCAGCGCCCGCGATCGTGCGCGAGGGCGTGAACGATCCCGACGACGTGGTGGACGCCATCACGTACGACAAGGCGCCGGAGGTGCTCAACACGCTGCGCAGCCTCATCGGCGCAGAGGCCTACGACAAGGCGTGGCGCGAATACTTCCGCAGATTCGACGGAGGGAACGCCAACACCGAGGACTTCCTGAAGGTGTTCTCCGAGACGACGGGACGCGACATCGGCGCGCTGATGCGTCCGTGGCTCTTCTCGAGCGGACACCCCACCGTGCGCGCGAGCTGGACGTGGGCGGCGGGAGAGCTCACTGTGACGCTCGCGCGCGAAGGCGACTACGTGGTGCCCGTGCCGTACGCGCTCGTGAAGGACGGGCGCGACGTCGCCTCGGGCGCGTTCGTCCTGGACGGCGCGATGCAGCAGTTCCGCACGAAGTGCCCTAAGCCCGACTTCATCTCGTGGAACCGGGGCTGCGGATTCTACGGCGTACTTGAAGTGGAGGCGCCGGAGGAAGAGCTCGTGTGCCAGGTGCGCACGGACCCCGACGCGTTCAACCGCGCGGAGGCGATGAAGATGCTGCGCGACCGCGGCGCCGTGAAGGCGTGGCTCGAGCTCTACAAGGAGATCTTCGCCGACGAGTCGCTCGACCTCGGCGCGAAGGAGGCGATGCTCTCCGTGGGCGTTCATTCGCTCGACCGCAGGCGGCGCGCGTTCGTGCGCGAGAACGCCGCCGAGATGCACGCACTGCGCAAGGCCGCCGCGGAGGCGATCGGAGAGGCCGCGCTCGTCGCGTCGCTCGGCGGAGAGAACGCGAACGGAATCGACGCCGCGTCGATAGTGCGCCGCGCGTGGGACAAGGTGGTGCTCGACATGCTCGCCGAGTTGAACACGCCTGGCGCGTGGGCGGCGATCGAAGGCTACCTCGGTCGCGCCGAGAACATCACCGCGCGCCTCAACGCGCTCTCCGCGCTCGTGCGCGGGGAGAGTCCGCGCAGGAAGGAAGTTCTTGAGGCCGAAGGCGATAAGCTGCGCAGCACCACGAACGGCTATTCGAGCTATCTGCGCATCGTCGCATGCGATCCGCACGAGGACGTGTTCGCGGCGATCGACGCGGAGGAGCGCCGCGAAGGATGGAGCATGTCGCATCCCGCTCTCTCCCGCGCGCTATACTGCGGCTTCACCGCGAACGCCGACAGGCTCTGGACGGACGAGGGCCTTGCGTGGATCGAGCGCACGATCGTCAAGTACGCGCAGTGCGGCGAGTACAACGCGCTGCGCCTCCTCTCGCCGTTCCTCACGTGGCGCTGGTTCGAGCCTGGCCTGCGCGCCGAGGTGAAGTCCCTCCTGGAGCGCCTCGCCGCTGCGCTGCCTCGCGAGAAGTATCCGTCTCTTGGCGGACGCATCGCCGATCTGCTCGCGTAGCGGCTACGCGCATTTCAAGACTTTCAAATTTCCCAAAACATCAAAACGAAAGAGAACACCAGATGAACGAAGAAGCATTCAAGAAGGTGCAGGCCGCCGTGGAGGCGGCCAAGGGCACGACGATCAAGCAGCTTTTCGCGGCGGATCCAGAGCGCGCGGCGAAGTACACGCTCACGGCGGCGGGCTGGACGCTCGACTACTCGAAAAATCGCGTGGACAAGAACGTGATGAAGGCACTTCTCAAGCTCGCCGAGGCGTCCAACCTCAAGGCCGAGATCGAGAAGATGTTCACCGGCCGCAAGATCAACGAGACGGAGAACCGCGCCGTGCTGCACACCGCGCTCAGGAACTGCGACCCGAAGGCGAAGGTGAAGGTTGACGGCAAGGACGTGATGCCGCAGGTGCGCCGCGTTCTGAAGCAGATGGGCGCCTTCGCCGACTCCGTGCGCTCCGGCGCGCACAAGGGCTACACGGGCAAGCGCATCAAGTATGTGGTCAACATCGGAATCGGCGGCAGCGATCTCGGCCCCGTAATGGCCACCATCGCGCTCGCGCCGTTTTCCAAGCGCTACATCCGCAGCTACTTCGTCTCGAACGTTGACGCCACCCATCTTGCCGAGGTGCTGCGCGAGGTCAAGGCAGAGCAGACGCTCTTCATCGTCGCGTCTAAGACGTTCACCACGCAGGAGACGATGACGAACGCGCAGTCCGCGCGCGAATGGCTGCTCTCCAAGATCAAGGGCAAGGCGAACGACGTGGTGGCGAAGCACTTCGTGGCGCTCTCCACGAACGAGGCCGAGGTGGTTAAGTTCGGCATCGACCCGAAGAACATGTTCGCGTTCTGGGACTGGGTGGGCGGCCGCTACTCGCTTCCGAGCGCCATCGGCCTTTCGCTCATGATCTCCATCGGTCCGCGCAACTTCCAGCGCCTTCTCAAGGGCTACTGGAAGATGGACCGCCACTTCCGCACCGCGTCCCTCGCGCGCAACATGCCCGTGGTGATGGCGCTTCTCGGCATCCTCTACTCCAACGTGTACGGCGCCGAGAGCTACTGCGTGCTTCCGTACGACCAGTACCTCAGCCGCCTGCCCGCCTATCTCCAGCAGCTCGACATGGAGTCGAACGGCAAGAGCGTGGCGAAGGACGGCACGCGCGTGACGTACTCCACCGGTCCCATCGAGTGGGGCGAGCCCGGCACGAACGGCCAGCACAGCTTCTACCAGCTCATCCACCAGGGCACGCATCTCATCCCGTGCGACTTCATCGGATTCTGTAAGACGCACAACCCCATAGGCGACCATCACGACAAGCTCATGGCCAACCTCTTCGCGCAGACCGAGGCGCTCGCGTTCGGCCTTGACCACGACCAGGCCGTGGAATGGTGCCGCAAGGAGGGCGTGGACGAGAAGCTCGCCCCGTACCGCACGTTCGAGGGCAACCGCCCCACGAACACTCTCCTCGCCGACTCCCTCACCCCCGAGACGCTCGGCTCGCTCATCGCGCTCTACGAGCACAAGGTGTTCACGCAGGGCGTGATCTGGAACATCTACTCGTTCGACCAGTGGGGAGTGCAGCTTGGCAAGGTGCTCGCGAAGAACGTGCTCGCCGACCTCACGGCGAAGAAGAAGCCCGTACTGAAGCACGACTCCTCCACCAACGCCCTCATCGCGCGCTACCGCAAGGCCAAGGGCCTCGCGTAATTCGCAGGCAGGAAGATGAACGCAAAGGCGTGGAGGCTCTACGGAGCGAAGGATGCGAGGCTCGAGGACGTCGAGCTCGAGAACGCAGGCGATGACGGAGTCGTGGTCGAGATCGTCACGAACACGATCTGTCTGAGCGACTACAAGGCCGTCGCACTCGGTA